>NZ_JXUP01000007.1 GCF_001891085.1 Campylobacter concisus | reverse complement strand
CCATAAGCCCTAAATCTAAGCTACAGTGTAAAAGATCACTTAATTTAAAAGCAGGGACTTATGGAAATTTTATAAAATCAAGAGAGAAAAACGAAACAAGACAAGTAAATTCTCTCTGATTTTATGGAAGTATCATACAAATTTAAAAGAGAAAAAGCGTGTTGGTTTTGCTCCACTGAGTGCCTGTAAATTTAAGGGGAATGATATTTTGCTTGGCTTTAGAGATGGAGAAATTTTAGATTTTAAAAGTGGAATTAAAAAGCAAGTTTTAAAATCTAAAATTTCAGCTCTTGCGTGTATGGAGGATGAAATTTTTATAGGTGATGGGGATGGAGTAGTCTATAAATTTGACAAAGATTTTAAGTTAAAAGGACAAAAGGCTCTTTTTAGCAATGAGATAAAAAGAATTTTTATAGATAAAGGTGTCCTAAATGGCGTAAATTTAGACAATGAGATAAAGAGTTTAGAGATAAATTCATTTTAAAAAGGAGAGTAAATGCAAAAGTTATTTTGTGTCGCAAGTGCTGCGTTGCTTGGGCTATCTTTAACTACTGCTTGTGCTGCTAGTAGTGACCTTGAAAAAGTCATGAAAGAGCGTGGGCTAAGCGAAAAAGATGTCCTTGCAGCTGCTAAAACTTATCAGCCTAGCGGTAAAAAAGATGATTTCATCGTCTTTTCATCTGGCGGGCAAAGCGGTCAAGTGCTAGTTTATGGCGTTCCGTCGATGAGAATTTATAAATACATCGGCGTTTTCACACCAGAGCCTTGGCAAGGATATGGCTATGACGATGAGTCAAAAGCTGTTTTGAAACAAGGCAACATCAGAGGCAAAGAGATAACATGGGGCGATACACACCACCCAAATTTCAGTGAGAAAAATGGTGAGTATGTTGGTGATTATCTATTTATTAACGATAAAGCTAACCCAAGAATCGCAGTTATAAATTTGCATGACTTTGAGACAACTCAAATCGTTGTAAACCCTATCATGAAGAGTGAGCACGGCGGTAGCTTCATCACTCCAAATAGCGAGTATGTTATCGAAGCTAGCCAATATGCAGCTCCACTTGATAACAACTATCACTCAATAGACGACTATGAAGCAGTCTATAGAGGTGCTGTAACATTTTGGAAATTTGACTATCCAAAAGGTAAGATCGACGAGAAAGAGTCGTTCTCTCTTGAGCTTCCACCATACTGGCAAGATCTAAGCGATGCTGGTAAAGGTGAGAGCTACGGCTGGGGCTTTACAAACTCAATAAATACTGAGATGTATACTGGTGGTATCGAAAAAGGTCTTCCTCCATTTGAAGCAGGTGCAAGTAGAAATGACACTGACTTCTTACACGTTTATAACTGGAAAATTTTAGAAAAACTTGTTCAAGACAAGAAAAACTATAAAGTTATAAATGGCCACAAGGTAGTTACAATAGATGCTGCTGTAAAAGCAGGTGCGCTATTTTTGATCCCAGAGTCAAAGAGTCCACATGGTTGTGACGTAAGCCCAGATGGTAGATACATTATTATTGGCGGTAAGCTTGATACTCACGCATCAGTTTATGACTTTAGAAAGATCAAAGAGCTAATTGATAAAAAAGAGTATGCTGGCACTGACCCATACGGAATTCCTATCTTAGATAGAGAAAAGTCAATGCACGGACAAGTCGAACTTGGCCTTGGACCACTGCATACATCATTTGACTCACAAGATGGCGTACTTTATACTTCACTTTACGTTGATAGTCAAATCGTAAAATGGGACTATAAAAATTTAAAAGTGCTTGACAAGATAAATGTTCACTACAATATCGGCCACCTTGATACAATGGAAGGCAAATCAGCAAAACCAGTTGGCAAATATGCAATCGCTCTTGATAAACTTTCAATCGATCGCTTTAGCCCAGTTGGCCCACTTCATCCACAAAATCACCAGCTAATAGACATCACTGGTGCAAAAATGGATCTAATCTATGATATGCCAATCCCACTTGGCGAGCCACACGATGTTGTTTCAATAGCTGCTAGCAAACTAGCTCCAGCGCTTACTTACAATATGGGTACAAACTCAAGAACAGGTGAGGCTAGCCCATATGCAACTCTAGCTGGTCAAGAAAGAGTTGAGAGAAATGGCAAGAATGTAACTGTCTATGCAACAATGATCAGAAGCCACATCAACCCAGAGCACATCGAAGTAAATAAAGGCGATAACGTAACAATTCACCTAACAAACCTAGAGCGCGCTCAAGATGAGACTCATGGCTTTGGCATCGACCTTTACAACATTCACGCTTCACTAGAGCCTGGCAAAACTGCTTCAGTAAATTTCGTAGCTGATATGGAAGGTGTCTTCCCATACTACTGCACCGAGTTTTGTTCAGCGCTTCACCTAGAGATGATGGGTTATTTACTTGTTAAAGATCCAAGTAAAAAATATGAATCTGCAAAAAATAACAAGCTAAAAACTTTAAGTCCAGAGGCTCTAAAAGCTGAGTACGACAAAGTAATCGCAACCAATAAAGCCACTGATGATGTTATCCAAGAGGTTGTTAAATACCTAAAAGAGAAACATTATGAGAAATATCCAAAAGTAAAAGCTTTGGTTGATGACGCACTTGATCAATACGGCCACATCAAAGAGGTAAAAGCTAAAGCTGACGAAGCTTACAAAAAAGGCGACGTAAACGGCGCTATCCTTTGGGAGTACCAAGTATGGCAATACATGGTAAAAACAGCTGACGTTGGCTTAAGAGCTAAAAATAACCTAGCTAAAGAGATCGCAACTCCGATGAGTCCAGCTGCTGCAAAAGGTGAAGAGGCTTATCTAAAAGGCGGTTGTAATGGTTGCCACGTTATCGGTCAAGTAAGCTCAGGTCCAGACCTAACAGGCGTCTTACTAAGACATGAAAATGGCGAAAAATGGGTGGCAGAATTTATCAAAGATCCTGCTAAATTCTATAGTGACGACTACATTAAATCAATGATTGATTACTTTAACCTTAGAATGCCAAATCAGCATATGAGTGATGAAGAGATCAAAAATATCATCGAATACCTAAAATGGGTAGATGAAAACGCTGGTATGTAGTTTTTAAAGGGGTATTTTGCCCCTTTTTAAATTTTAAAATTTTAATTTTTAGCAGATGAAATTTTAAAATTTAAAGGAGAGATCATGAGTAAATATAAAATTTATACCATTGTTGCACTTGTCTTAATGACTGTTTGTTTTACTTTGCCTGTTCTTGGTTGGCACGGAGCAAAAGAGCGTATAGCTGATGGAGATGAACTACCATCTTATACTTACGGTATCTATAATCTTTATAGCTCATTTCAGTATAAAAATCACCTTTTATCAAAAGATGTAGCAAGCGATCTTCATAAGATGATCGAACAAAAAGCAGAGATAGGTACACCATCTTTTCCTATCTGGTACGTCTCTCTTGAAGCTCCAAATTATCCAAAATCAGCCTTTCCTGATGGAATTCCTGTATATTTTCATGTAGATGGATATAGTGGTGACGTGCATGAGATGAATACGATAAATCACTACATCGGTATGTATCCTATGGAGCATGGCGGAAATTTAGAGCGAGCGATAGCACCTTATTATTTGCTTATTTCAACGCTTTGTATGCTTGCATTTTTGTATTACAACGGCAAATTTAACTCACTTCTTATGGTTCCAACGATTATCGCCCCTGTGCTATTTATGAGCGCATTTGCAGGATGGCTTTATTGGTATGGACACAATATGCAAGAATGGGGCGCATTTAAGATTAAACCATTTATGCCAACAGTTCTAGGTGATGGTAGCGTTGCACAATTTACAACACACTCTTATCCAAGTATCGGATTTTGGGTGATGATTGCTATGAGCGTATTTTGCATACTTGCAGTATTTTCAAAGAAAAAAGAGCTAAATGCGTAAAATTTTTATTTTTGCCCTTGCTTTCTTGCCTATTTTTAGCTCTGCAAATATCCTTCAAGATGCAATAAACAACGCTAGCCCTGGCGATGTTATAAAGCTAGGGGACGGCATCTATGAAGGAAGCATAACTATAAATAAGCCGCTTAGTATCGTTGGCGAGGGCAAAAACGCTCACATAAAAGGAAATGGTAAAGGCACAGTTGTAAAGATTATTGCCTCAAATGTTACGCTTAGAAATTTAAAGATAAGTGGTAGCGGAAATGACCTTGGTGAGCTAGATGCTGGCATTGGCTGTGATAAAGCAAATAATGTCTTGGTTACGCAAAATGACTTGAGTGATGTGCTTTTTGGGATTGATTTTAAAGAGTGCAGTAGCTCAAAGATCACTGAAAATAACATCACTTCTAAAAAAGGGGCCAGTCTTGGTTTTAGAGGTGATGCGGTTAGACTCTGGTATAGTCATGAAAATTTAATCGAGGGTAATTATATTTATGATAGCCGTGATATGGTTGCATGGTATGCAAGTCACAATAAATTTTTAAAAAATAAAGCGATCCGCGGTAGATACTCGCTTCACTTTATGTATGCAAATCAAAATTTAGTCGAAAACAATGATTTTATCGGCAATGCAGTCGGAATGTTTTTTATGTACTCAGCTGGCTCAAATATAAAAAATAATCTTGTTATGGATAGTGACGGCGCTTTTGGTATCGGTATCGGTCTAAAAGATGTTTCAAATTTTACTATCGAAAATAATACACTTATCTATAATGCGAGAGGAATTTTGCTTGATAACTCGCCGTTTCAGCCAGGCTCAACGATAAATTTCTTAGGCAATAAAATTTTACACAACGTAGTTGGCGTATATTTTCACGCTACTCAGGGGACAAGCATATTTGAAAATAATGATTTTATAGGCAATATGGATATCGTTGCGAACGACACTCCAGGCGATAAAATGGCATTAAATCGGTGGAGTAAAAATTATTATGATGAGTATGAGAGCTTTGATAGAGATAAAGATGGCTATGGCGATACGCCGTTTATGCACCTATCGTATGCCGATCAGCTTTGGCAGTATTATCCGAATTTGCAGTTTTTCTATGGATCAAGTGTCTTTAGTATCTTAAATTTTTTAGCCAAACTCGCGCCATTTTCTGAGCCAGTAAAGCTACTTGAAGATAGCACGCCAAGGATAAAACCACTTGATGCTTCAAATTTTAACGCGTTAAGGGCAAAACGTGGATAGAAGAAAATTTATAATCTTAGGCTCAGTCGCAGCTGCCGCAGGATATGGCATAGGTAAAATTTTGCCAAAAAGTAGCGGCGATAAACTCTATCTTAGACCACCAGGCGCGGTTGATGACTTTGATGATCTTTGTGTCAAATGTGGTCAGTGTGTGCAGGTATGCCCTTATCACAGTATAAGTTTGCTTGATATAAAAGATGGATATTCAAATGGTACAGCATACATAGATCCTAAAAAGAGAGGTTGCTATTTATGTGATCTTTTCCCATGTGTGCTCGCCTGTCCAAGTGGTGCGTTAGATCATGCTACAAAAGTTGTTGATGATGTGAAAATGGGTGTTGCTGTCTTGAGTAATGCAAATGCCTGTATGTGCCTAAAAAGAGAAAAACTAAGCGAAGATAGTGTTGAAGATTTGCTTGTTCGCAAAGTTTATAACGATAGGGAAGAGACAGAAAAAGATAAGATAAAAGGCAAAATCGGTCAAATTTGTGACCTTTGCGCCAGCATTTGCCCAGTTGGCGATAGTGCAATAGTAATGAGTGAATCAAATTTGCCACTCATAAAGCATGGCTGCGTTGGGTGTGGGGTGTGTGCTGAGGTTTGCCCTGTAAAAATTATAAATATTGCCCCAAAAATGAGTTATGATGAAATTTATAAGGAGAAAGAATGAGATTAATAACGTCTTTAGTGGCTGCTGCTTTGCTATTTGTCGGCTGTGAAAAGAGCGATGACAAAGCGCAAAAAGCAGCTAGCGAGCAACCAATAAATGTAGCCACGAGCGCTAGCATAAAGGTTGAAAAAAAAGAAAATAATCAAAGTACAAATAAACAAAATGACTTCATAAAATACGATATGCACGGCGAAAAGAGCGTAAAATTTGGACTTGAAGATAATAACGTAAGCCGTCAAATCGGTGCTTTAGCGATGGTAAGAACCCCTCTTCAAACTATAAATTTAAGACTTATAAAGGGCAGACTTAGCAAAAATTTCATTACAAAATGCTCAGCTTGTCACGATGATTATGCAAATGGCATCATCGGGCCATCACTCTTAACAAAAAGTGAAAATGAAATTTATACAATGATAAATGCTTATAAAAATAAAGAGAAAGTCAATGTTTTAATGCGAGACCTTGTTAAAAAAATGGATGATATTGAAATCAGAAATTTAGCTAAAGAAATCAGTGATTTTAATACACAATTTAGGAGCAAATAATGAAAGTAGGAAAGATTATAACCATTATTTTAGCAGTAGCAATTTGCGGTATCATGGTATTTATGTTAAGCCAGACTCCGCCTAAAAAGGAAAAAGTAGCAACTAATGCTCAGCCAAAAGTAGAGCAAAATTTTACAAAAGAGCAGCCAAAGTCTAGTGAAGAATTTGCTAGCGAAGATGAGCTAAAAAAGGTAAAAGAGCTAAGTCTAAGTGTGGCTAAAGTGCACAATGAAGGCGTTAGCAAGCAGTATCTAACAACTTGTGCTCCGTGTCATGGTGCAAATGCAAAAGGTATCGTTGCTCCTGATATAACGCATCTAAGTAAGGATGAATTGCTTAAAAAGCTAGCTGATTATAAAGCTGGCAAGGTGCAAAACTCGCTTATGAAGGGGCTACTTACAAATGTTAGTGATAGCGAGCTTGAAAGTCTTGCAGATGAAATTTCTAAATTTAAAAAGTAAAAATGGACAAATATAACACTCGTGCGACGATTAGAAATGTAAGCTTTCTAAGCACGTTAATCACAACTACAAAAGATGGCAAAAGGCGTCCTAGTATACGTTTTTGGCGCATTTTTACCATCGTTTTAGTTCATCTTTTATTTGTGCTTTCATATAGAGTTGATATACAAATTTTAGAAGGCGACATCAGTGCGTCAAGGATATTTGGTTTTCACTTGGCAGATGCTTTTATGAGCCTGCAAGTATTTCTAGCGACGCATGAAATCCATGTAAATTTAATAATTGGCTCACTTAGTATCTTGGCCTTTTATATCATTTTTGGCGGCAGAGGCTTTTGCTCTTGGATCTGTCCTTATTCGTTAATAAGTGAAATAGCTGAGAAGATCCATGAAAATTTACGCGCCAAAAAGATAGTAAAACCACGAGTTTTTGACACAAAGTGGCGATATGTTTTTACCATTTTATTTTTAACCCTTAGCTTTGCTAGTGCAAGCCTTACATTTGAAATTTTTAATGTTGTTGGGATTTTTTCAAGATTTATTATCTATGGCTATTTTCATGCTATTTGGTTTGTTGTGGCTATGCTTATGGTTGAAATTTTCTTCTCACGTAGAGCTTGGTGTAGATATGTCTGTCCTATTGGAGCTACTTACTCGGTGCTAGCTAAACCAAATGCCATAAAAGTTAGCTGGGATAAAGAAAAATGTGATCACTGCTTAGTTTGCACTGATGTTTGTCTAGTGCCTCACGTACTTTTTATGACAAAAAAGGGAGCAAAGCTTGACGAGAGCAAAAATATCTTTAGGATAGCTGGCGCTGATTGTACGCTTTGTGGTAGGTGTATTGATGTGTGTCATCAAGATGCGCTGAAATTTGACAACGGCTTTAAAAAACTCATATAAGGAAAATTTTTGATAGATATAAAAGAAGTAACTAAAATTTTTGGCTCGCAAAGGATACTTGATAATGTTAGCCTAAACGTAAAATCTGGTGAAAAAATAGCAATACTTGGACAAAATGGAGCTGGCAAAAGCTCGCTCATGCGTATCATTTTAGGCGAGTTTATCCCAAATAGCGGAAGTATCGCGATAAATGGTGTAAATACTCTAAAAGATAGAAAAGGGGCTTTGAAATTTATCTCATTTGTGCCACAAACCCCACCACCACTTAAATTTAACCTACGCGAGCTTTGTGAGTTTGTTTGTAAAAGCTCAAATGTAAAATTTGAAGATATTGAGAAATTTAGCAAGCTTTTAGAGCTTGATCTGCATGCAAATTTAAATAAGCCATTTTATAAGCTCTCTGGCGGCATGAAACAAAAGATGTTAATAGCAATCGCATTTGCTAAGGATAGTGAAATTTTGATGTTTGATGAGCCAACGGCAAATCTTGACGTGAAAGCAAGGCTTTCTTTTAAAAATTTACTTGATAACTTCACGCAAAACAAAACACTTGTTTTTATTTCACACCGTATCGATGAGATAGCAAATTTATTAGATAGATGCGTCTATATGGATCTTGGCAAGATCATCAAAGAAGAAAATTTAAGGAGCAAGAGTGAATAATCTTTTTTTAATAGCAAAGCTTGATGTAAAAGAGTCTTTTCGCTCAAGATGGTTTGTGATATATGCTGCGCTTTTTTCTGCTTTGATGATAGGATTTTTATTTAGTGGAGTGACTGACTCACGTGTACTCGGCTTTTCTGGGCTTACTAGAGCACTGCTTTTGTTTATTCAAATTTGCGTCATCATTGTGCCTATTTTTATTCTCATTTCAACTGTAAGAAGCATAAATCAAGATAGAGATACAAATTTGCTTGAGTACATCCTTAGTTTCCCGCTAAGTCTTAGAGAGTATTACTTTGGTAAGGCACTGGGCCGTACATTTGTTGTTTTTGTGCCACTTTTGTTTGCTCTTTTGCTTTGCGTGGTGGTTGGTTTTATAAAAGGTGTTGCGATACCTTGGAGTGTATTAACACTTTATTTTGGACTACTTTTTAGCTTAAGTATCATTTTTTTATCGCTTGGATTTTTTATCTCAAGCGTGATTAAAAATCAAGAGACAGGCCAAGGCGTAGCGTTTTTACTTTGGCTTATAATGCTAGCATTTATTGATCTAGCATTAATTGGACTTCTTATGCGAAGTTCAGTCGATGAGTATGTCATTTACGCTATTGCCATACTAAATCCGATAGAGCTTTTCAGGATAGCAGCGCTTAGTCTTTTTGATCCAAATTTGGCAGTTATCGGTACTGCATCTTATTTTATTTTAAGCACCTTTCCAAAAGCGACATTTGTAGCTTACGCGATTATTTATCCGCTCGTACTAGGCATTATTTTGCTAGTTTGTGGCTATTTCGCCTTTAGTAAAAAAGATTTGGTTTGAGATTGTTTTTTGTTAAAGAAAAGTTGGTTTTAAATTTAGACGAAACTTGTATTATTCCACTTGTCCAACAAGAAACCTCCTTTTTGTAATAGCTCCCTTTCCCCCAAAGGGAGCTAACTTCTTCCAAGGAAATTTATGAAAAAATCCATTTTGTTTTTAGCATTTACACTTCTATCTTTGAATGCAAACTGGGATATAAATGTGCAAGAGTGCATTAATAAAAGTAACGCTAAAGCTTGCGAGAGTTTTACAAAAAAGCTTTCAAGTGAATGTGAAAATAAAGATAAAATTTCTTGCTTTATCTATGCAGATATGCTAGGGCGTGGTCTTGGCATAGAAAAAGATACGCAAAAATCTTTTGAGATATTTAAATCACTCTGTGATGACGGCAGCAGTGAAGCTTGCTATGAGCTAGCGACAAAGTATCTTCAAGGAAATCACACTGAGTAAAGCTTTGATCTTTCTGCAAACGCTCTTGATAAAGCTTGTAAGATGGGCAGTAAACGAGCTTGCAATGTATTAGAGCTTGTGCCTAAAAATTAGCCTAATTTTATGCTTGTACTAATTAAAAGAAATTTCTTAAATATAGTTTCTTTAAAGTTAAATTTACTTTAGTATTACTTGGAATTTCTTTTTTATTAACTAAAAATTTTATTAAAATTTATGCTTAAATAATACTATTTCATCGTCCTAAATGGACCCTCCTTTTTGTAACTGATAAGTCTTTGCTTCCCCCTTTTCTGGCTTTTCGTATACACAAAGAGGAGTTATTTATTCTTTTGAAAATCAAATCTATTTATTTTTTTTCAATTTACATTCTATAAAAATTTCTATTTTTCATAATTATAATTGATAATAGTTTTAAATATTATCAAAGTAAATTTTGTGTAAGATTGCGAGCCATTATCAAAACCTACCATCAAAAGGCTTTAAAACAAAGTGAAATTTCTAAATCAAAAATTTTTTTATAAATTGCACACTTATTTATCTCTTTTATTTTTTCATTCCACTTGCAGTAGTTTGTTTTAGCGGTGCTATTTTGGTTTATAAAAATGAGATAAACAGCCTTCTTGCCCCAAATGTCGTAAATGTAAATTTAAACAAAGAAAATTTAAGCAAAAGGATCAGCTTTGATGAGCAAAGAGAGATCATCGCAAGCGAGCTTGACGGCTACGAGATGGTCGGCATCAATATCGATCAAATCCTAAAAAGTGTGACAAAATTTGGCTAATCGAGCATAACGACAGCAAAAAAGAGTGGAAATTTATCTATTTTGATGCTTTTAGTGGCAAGATAAAGAGCGAGCCACTCGCACACGACGAGGGATTTTTTGGAGTTTTAACCGAGCTTCATGAGTCGCTATTTCTAGGAAAGAGCGGTCATGTTATCCTTACTTTAACCGCTATTTTTACGTTTTTTATCTGCATAAGTGGTTTCGTGATTTATAGAAAATTTTGGCTGACACTACTTAGGCTTCGTGTAAATAGGCTAAATGTTTTTATGAGCGACATTCATAAAATGATAGGAATTTTTTCTACGCCTATTTTACTACTCATTTGCATAAGTGGTGTTTGGTGGGAATTTCAAATGGCGCGCATGCCAGAGTTTAAAAATGACTTCGTTATAGATGCAAAAATTTATAATAAAAACCTATCTCTTGACGAGCTGGTAGCCCGCTCAAAAAATGATCTTGCTGGCTTTGAGCCACACTTCATCTCATTGCCTTTTATGCAAGGAGCAAATATACGCCTTTTTGGCTATGTAAAAGATCAAAATTTCTTGCATAACGAATATTCAAGCATATTAACTTACGATAAAGATAACGGCGAATTAGTAAGCATTTTGGACATAAAAAATGCAAATCTAAGTGAAGAAATTCTCTCAGCATTTAGAAAATCGCACTTTGGAAACTACAACCAAACTACAAAATTTATCTGGTTTATAGTGGGCATCTCGCCGTTAGTTTTGAGCATCTCAGGGCTTTATTTGTGGATTAAAAGAAATTTTAAAAGGAGAAAAAATGAAAAAATTTTTAATTAGTTTGGTTGCATTAAATTTGATGCAACCTCAAATTTTTGCTAGTCAAAGCGATAAAATTTTAGAAGCAGTCGATGTCGTGGAGAGCGAGCGAAGAGATGATGCAAACTACTTTGCAAAAGAGCTTGTAAAGAGCACAACTAGGCTAAATTTAACCTCTCGTCAAACGCCTCAGTCGCTAACCGTGCTAACAGAAGCAAGACTAAAAGATCAAGGCATCAAGGACTATCAAGTACTTCTTAGAAATGTCCCAGGCGTTACGCTAAACAAATGGGACGAGCGCGTATATCCGACGGCTCGTGGCTTTAAGATAGATTATTACTTGCTTGATTCGATGCCTAGCTTTGGCGGTTTTAGCCTTGGTGCAAACGATATGAGCTTGCTGCCTTATGAAAGAGTTGAAGTGGTAAAAGGGGCAAATGGCCTACTTGCAGGCGCTGGCAACCCAGCTGCAAGCTTAAATTTCATAAGAAAAAGGGCAGACTCAAAGGAGCTAAAAGGAAATTTTGGCGTAAGTGCTGGCTCATACGATAGATATGGCGTAAATGGCGATGTGCAAACGCCTGTAAATGAGAGCGGAAGCGTCAGAGCGAGGCTTTCATTTATGCATGAGAAGTCGCACTCTTATATGGATTATTACAACCGAAAAAATAGCGCGATTTACGGCGTCGTAGATAGCGACATAGGCGATAACTCATGGCTTAGCCTTGGTGCGTTTTATCAAGAGCTAAGACGCCACGGGGGTAGATGGGGCGGTATGCCAGCATTTTACACAGATGGCTCTAGGACAAATTTTAGTAAAAATGAAATTTTCTCTCAGCCTTGGACTAGATGGGATATAAAAACGCTTGATTTCTACGCTGATTTTAAGCACTACTTTGAAAATGAAGCGAGCTTAAATTTAAGCTACTCATTTAGGCGCGCAAATACTGATTCAAATTTACTTTATTACGGCGGAAGAGGTAGCCTAGGAGAAGTAAATTTAGACGGTACTGGCAATATAAACGGTCTTAGCGCTTATGCAAACAAAAGAGAGGAGAACATCCACAACGTAGATGCATACGCAAATATCCCTTACGAGCTAGCAAATTTATCCCATGAGTTTGTCTTTGGCGCTATGTATAACAACTATAAAAAAAGTAGCGATAAGGTAAGTAGCTACTGGCAACAAAAGACCACACCAGCTGGGAGTGCTTATACAGCTAGAAGTAGGATAGACTTTAAAAATTTACACCTTGATGATCCAAAACTCCCTTACGTAGATCAAAACAATAAAGACAAAACGATACAAAAGGCATTTTACGCGGCAAATAAACTATCAATCACCGATGAGCTTAAATTTTTGCTAGGTGCCAGGGTGAGCTACTACAAATACGAGATCGAGGGTGGTAAAGGCAATAGAAATTTCACAAATGAGATCACACCATATCTTGGCGTCACTTACGACATCGGAGCAAACCACACTCTATATGCTAGCTACACGAGCATATTTCAACCTCAAACCGTAAAAGATGCAAATGACAAATATCTTGATCCGATCCAAGGCAAGGACTATGAAGTGGGCATCAAAGGCGAGTATCTTGACGGGGCGCTTCAAGCAAGTCTTGGTGTCTTTAAGATCGTGCAAGACAAGCTTGGCATAAACACTGGCAAGAAAAATCTAGCGACAAATGCTGACATATATGAAGCTGGCAAGGGCGTGACAAGCAAGGGCGTCGAGCTAGATATAAACGGCGAGATCACTAAAAACTTAAGCCTAAGCTTTGGTGCAACGCACTTTAACGCAAAAGATGCCAAAGGTGAAAAATATGTCACCGACTCATCAAGAAGCACGGCAAATTTATTTGCAAAGTATGAATTTAGGGACTTTAGAGTAGGAGCTGGGGCTATGTATAAGAGTAAAATTTACAAAGACGCAGATAAAATCACACAAAAAGGCTACACTTTGGCTAATTTAATGCTTGGTTATAAATTTGCTAAAAACTTTGATGTACAGCTAAATATCGACAATCTCTTTAACAAAAAATACTACGAGGGTATCGGCAAAAATATGATGGTTTATGGCGATCCACGCACATTTAATCTCAGCTTTAACTACAATTTTTAATCTAATTAAATCACCAGCTAAATAAGCTGGTGATAAATTTCAACTCCTAAAGTGTATAATTAGAAAAATATATTTTAGGATGAGTGTCATGTTTAAAGTAGAGGTTATTTATAAATTCTGTCTTGTTTTAGTTCTTATTTTAGGGCTTTGTATGCTCGCATTTTCTGGTGTAAATTTTGCACTTGGTGAATATAATGAGTATCTATTAAATACCCATAAAATCGCAGGTTCTTTAATATTGCTTGCTGCAACACTTCATGTTATAAATCGCAGAAAAAAACTAGTAAAGCTAATGAATGAAACAATGGATGTGCTAACACGAAGTAAAAATCCAAGTATTTGCAACATGGACCGAATTATCGCCTCGCTCGAGCCATATAGCATAACTGAAATTTCGCAAATGTTAGGCTTTGACGAGGCTATTTTTTGCGAAACTTTACGTAAAAATGGAGTTAAATTTAATGACGCTAGCCAAACTCTACGCCAGATCGCACGAATGAATGATGAAAAGATATTTTTCGTGCTAGTTCTTATCATTGAGGCGAAATTTGGCAAGAGATTTTGCGGCGAACTAAAGTACAAACGCGGTGGAAAACTTAAAGATAAAAAAATGGTCGCGTAGAGCTAGCTTAGCCTTTGCTAGCTTGTGCCATGCAGATGAAGCTATCTTTACTCCAACGCCTAAATGCGCAGTCATAGCAGCTCCGCTCGCCTCCACAAGCCATCTCCTCTTCGTCGCTATCTAGCTTAAATTTAGCGCAGTTTTGGGTTATTTCTCGTGCTTTTTCGTAGTTAAATTTACCATATTTAAACTCATTTTTCTCATTGAAATTTTGCATCATCAAAATTCCCGAAGCTCTTTTATATTTAAATTTCTAAACTTGCCATTTTTGTCTTTTCGCACAAGTAAAGTTGCCTTGTGATCCCAAAATATAGGCTTTAAAGTACCATCTAAATTTATCATCTCATCTTTTGCGAGCTCTTTAAAATTCTCGTCCAAAACCGCCTCGATAAATGGAAGCTCTGTAAGCTTAGCAACGCTTAGCTTTGGCTCATTTAGATTAAATTTACCCCTTATCTTGCCATCATCGCCGCTAAGCCCTATACCCGCAAGCGCGCAGGAGCTCATACAAAAGACGCGCTGGGGGCTTGGCAGCGAGCTAAGCGAAACAGAGGAGGCGCGGCTAGCGGAGTATTTTAGCAGCGGCAAATACAAACCAAGGCAAGAATTTATGCACTGGGCGTTCGTAACTGTCGATAAGGCAAATAGAATCTAAATTTAAGCGTTCTATGCAAATTTGTCCCTGAAATGGAGCAAAATTTAATGTTAGTTATATGGCAAAGTAAAAGATAATTGGCAAGTTTTATAGAGTGGTTTTTTGCTTAGTGCCAATGTTTTAAGCAATAAAAATAAAGGTCAGTAGACTTTAAGTTATAGATAGTTTTATGGCGGGTAGAGAGGGATTTGAAAAATTAACTTTTAATACGCAATAGACATCATTTTAAAAATATTAGTCAGCTAAAAGGTCAGCAAAAAAGATATTTCTTATACTTTTTCGGCTCTATTAATCCAGCCTCTTTCATATCTAGCCAAAGTCGGATTAGTCGAAATAATAGCCCTATAATATGCTATTTCTGCTCGGTCGTAGTCTTTATCAAAACTAGCTTCATTATACGCATTTATCGCGGCTAGAGTATTAGCGCCTAAAATGCCATCCATTGTAACGCCTACAACCTTTTGGGCTGCTTTAATAGCGTTTTTGCATCCAGCATTTACGCCAAATATAAACATTTCCGCCTGCTTTTGATAGCTGTTTATTTCATCAAGCCTCATAGCGTCCCAGTAGTTAGCCTTATAAAATTTACCTACAAGCTCAACTAAGGCGTCATCATTATATAGGGCAACGCTAGCCTTTTCAAGATCACCGTATGCGTTGATTGCCGCCCTAACTTGCCCCCAGCCTTGCCAGTTTGGGTGAGCAGCTTCATAAATACCCATAAAAGTTAAGCCTTTTTCGTTTGGGTTTTTGTGTAGGGCGTTTTTAGGGCTGTTAAATTCTAAGCTCATTAATGTATAAAATGCATTAGTAAAATTTTTCATTTTTTTATCCTTTAAAAATTTAAATCTTTAGGCGGTTTAGGTGGGAAGTCATCATAACCTCCAAAACTACTGATCTTTTTGTCTATCGCTTTGTCGATCATTGTACTAACCCACGCTGTGCCACGCCATGCAAAAAAGCCACCGACTGCGAGGCTAAAGTTTGCTTTTTCAGTAAAGAAAAATGTCGCCTCGTAAGCTACCCAGCATATAAAGGTTGAGCTAATAGTGCCAACGAAAAAATTTATGATAGCCTTGCCGTCGCTTGCTGCCTTGGCGTTACCCCCTGCAATGCTTAGCACCCCGCCTACAAAGCCAACTATTATCACCCAAAAGTAAAAGCCTAGCCTATCCATTAAGTCATCCATTGCCCAGCCTCTTTTTTTAAAATTTATATGTAAAAACATACATTATTAGGACGGATAATATTATTTCTACTACAACCATCTTATTTAGCCAAAATTTCTTAGTCCTTTTTATGATCGCTTCCATTTACACATCCTTTTAAAAGTTCTTCGCACGTGAGAAAGTAGCCCATTAGCTCCTTAGCACTTTGCAAATCACTAGGGCTATATTTTGGCTTTGTTGGCATTTTTTCAATGCACGCCACCGGCACATATACATCTTGATATTGAGTTTTTACAATTATTTCAGGCTTTGAGCTACACCCAGCGACAAAAAACGCCACTATTAGACTACTTATTGCTAGCTTCATTTAATAGCCTTTCGTAAAAATTTAATTTTTCCTCGCAGGTGGCGTCCTTGACTGGTACTGCCACACGCTCAACTTTTGTTACAACGCGCTCTTTTATCTTAGCTTCGTCTTGTTTTGGCACACTTAGCGCTTTTAGGCTTGTGTTTGCTAGCTCGATCTTGGCGTTACATGTTTCCAAATTAGAAACAACTACGGCATTACTTGCCTCTTTTAGTGCCAGTTTCGTTGTTAGCTCGTCGATCTTATCGGCTGCGTTGTTGTTTAGCCAGTAGAGCACACCAACTACAAAACTCAAAAATAAGATAGCCCCTATATAAAATTTATCGCTCATTTCGCACCCTTTTAAATGGATTTACACACCAAACACTTTTAAGCACTTTCTTATCATCTGCTTCAAGATATGTGTTTTTATTCTCTTCATTCATTCCACATATATCCATAAGCTTCCAACCAAGATATATGCGGCAATACCATTTTGATTTACCGTAACGTATTTCGCGGTAGTAGCCAAAACGCTCACGTCCATCTTTAAGCCTACAAGTCACTAGGCACTGGGTGCTTTTTGCTCCTTTGTTTTCTGTAGCTAGAGTATTACCGACGCTTTTAACACTGCTTGCATCTATGTCTTCAACCCTGACGCCTAGATACTTCGCGCTAAAGTTTCCTATCCTATTACGATAGAGCCAACAAAGTCTAGCCCAATAAGTTTTATTTTTGCCATTTGGGAAATGCTCGTTTTCCCAGCCATCATCGCCATTTATCCCATAGTCGTTCTCATCAAACCACGCCGCCCATTTAGGCAAATTCTCACTTTTCTCATCGCAAGCTAGCAGAGCGATAGGCACTACGATAAAATGTAGTATTTCGATAGGTAACTCAATAGCTACATTTTTAAGAATTTGTAGTTTTTGCTTTTGGTTTAGCTTCATCTTTTCCCTCGCTTTGATATTTTGGGCACTTTGGGCACTCGCTCCAAGTGCAAGCGCCGTCTTTATCTAGCTTTGATGCGCAAATTTCGCACCTTTTAATTTTTGCTCTCATTTTTTCTCCTATATAGGTAAGTTCATTTTCCATATTATGTATCCTAAGCATATTAGGACACCTACAATTAGTGATATTCCACAAGCTATTACATAACTCATTTTAAACCCTCTCTTTGCACTATTAGCTCTTTTAACTCCGTCCTTAAGCTCTCCAATACGGCAGTGTTGCCGATAATAAGAGCATGCTTTATATCATCCTCACATTCTTTTATATCCGCTTCAAGCTGTGCTAAAGCCTTGGCTTTTTCATCTACCTTTGGCTCTTTGTTTAGGCCTTTTTCTTGGCCTAGTTCGGTTATTATTATGGCGTTGTTATCATTGTCATAGTAGGTTTCGCCTCGCTCGTCTTTGATTTGCTCCCACTTGCCATTAGTAAAAACATTTGTGTAGCCAGTTTTTGGCTCATTTGGTGCGATCTGCGTTGCGTTTGGTGGCATTAGGTAGATCGTTTCGCCCTTATTACTTTCTAGTGGATCTATTTGTGCTTCTGCCTCGTATAGATATTCATTATTTTTGGTGTCATAGATATAAATTTTCATAAGTTACTCCTAGTATTTTATCAACACGGCTACCGCCATATTGTAGGGGCGGTTTTCGTCGGCTTTTTTTGTTGATGAAAAAATATCTGCGTTGTCTTTGCCAGCTACACTTTTATACTCCAAATCTGATCCGGTATTTGAGTAGGTAAAAGCCACCCCTCTAAAATCTGAAGTAGTATTAGTACCATAAATGTGTCTATTGCCAACATTGTCAGTTGTTATGCTTCTTATTTGTAATTTTTTTGTATTTATTGCGTCTTGTTGAGCTGCGCCAAGTGTTGCAGCACCACCACCGGTGCTACGCATGAATTTTCCATCCGCGAAGTTTGGTAGTAAAAATTTATCGTTGATTCGTCCGTATGTGTAGCCGATCACTTCAAAAAGCGCGGAGTATGTGTTTTTATCAAGGGCTGATCCGTCACAACGTAAAAATCCATCTGGAGTATTTGTGTTTGAGCTATATAAAAGATAGCTTCCAACAGGTATGCCGTCCTTTAATTCTGATTTTTTTACAAATAGATTGTCACACCATTTTTGAGTCGCCACAACATCCCAAATTGTCGCCTCGTTTGCTGGGTTTTTGTTTGTGTTTTGGCTTTTTGCGATATAGATAATTCCATTTAGGCTCACAACTGCTCCGATCGGATATTCTAAATCTTTATCCCACTCACTAACGCCTCGCTGTAATTGATAAGCTAGTGATTTATCCACACGATTAAAAGCGGCGTTAAAATATTCCATAGGTGGGATAAAGCCTAAATTTTCGGTTACACCCCAGCCTCTTTTTACGTTTGGGAATTCTACTATTTCGCCGTCTTTTGCGTCACTGGCGAAAATCTCATTTTTTGGTTTTTCGTAAATCATTACTGCTCCTTATATATTCTTGCAAACTTGCCAACGCCAAAGGCTAGATTGGCTTTATTTTGCGTGAAGCCAAAGCATTTTTTGTCAGCGATTAGTATCACGTTTAGCCCTACGCCTACTGGGCGAGCTAAAATGTCGTTTTTAAAAATTAGGTTTATTAAAAATTGTGTTGTCTTAGCATTTTTTAAGACCAAATTTAAGGTCATATCGTAATTATCAAATATGAAGTTGCCAGCCCCTAATAAAAACTCTAGCGACTTGTAGCTATTCTCTAGCGTGCCAGTTTGGTAGTTCTTGATAATTTTTGCTTTTATTAAAAATCTATAATCACTATCGTTGAGATAAAAACTACCCTTTAAAGAATTGCCTAAGCGGTAAAACTCACCCTTATTAAAACCTTGTTTTTTCTCGGTTTGGGTAAAGGCGAAAAAATCTTTTAATATTAGATTTTGCTGCTCTCTACTTACACCTACGTGGCGACCGACCAAATCTAAAGCGTAACCGCTCGCAGTATCAATATTTAAAATTTCGGCTATTTTTATGGCATCATCAAAGGTTTTATACACTTCATCGTTTAGAAGCTTTGCGGTCGCTCTAGCCCTTGGCTTTTTGCGGTATTGCCAAATCAGTTCAACCATTACACTACCGCCAAATCAATATCGTTTTTATTGATTACGCATATCTCACGCACGGCTACCGGCAGGCTTTGTCCGCCATTTATTGTGAATTGCGTAACCTCAAAACCTTTAACGTCGTTTATAATGCTATATAGGCGGCTAATATAAACGTCCTCGCCTATGTTAAAAACGTGGTTAGATAGTAACTCTTTTATTTTATCGGTATTTATATCCGTTACGCCCTCGGTGCGTTTTATACGCAAAAATATTCTAGGGTTTATCTGTGTTGGGCGGTCAAATTTAACCTCACGCTTAGCACCCAAAAACTCAATTTCTAGCTTTGTCTGCCCTTGTACACCGCAGCCGCCTATTTTTTTTCTTAATATTGCTTCGCCTATTGCCGTATCATCGCCACCTAAAACAATAGCATTTAGGCTATGTGGCTCTACTCCGTTGGCGTCTGTTTGGTTAGTGTAGTTTTCTAAAACCTTGCATTGTTTTACGCCCTTTAGGTTGAGTAGGTAGCTTTCTAGCCCTTGGCGCTCGTCGTTATTGTTAATGCTATGGCTTTGCATAAATCTAAGCAAAAGGTCGCCGTCGCTTTCCTCGTCTGCTCCTAGTGTTGAGTTTTGAGTAGCCACTATTCTATCAACGCCTAGGATTATCTCTTGCATTTCTAGCTCGTCTTGCTCGTTTATCCTAAACGCCCCCGTTTCTTGGCTGGTTATACTAACGGCTTTTGACCCCTCTGTGCCTAGTGTTATTTCGTAGTCAGTTGCCCACAAATTGCTATTTTTATCTTTTAAAATTGTGCCTTTTTTGATAATAGTTCCACTAGCTCCGTGTATCGTTACGCCACTAGCCCTACTATAATCTGCCGTTTTTCTTAAAAGCCCTGCATAAGCTACGCGCTGGTCTAGCCACTCGCCAGTCGCTAAGTATGGGTCTAACATTTGTACGATAAAAGTAAGCACTTGATTAACTTCGCTCAACGCCTCGCTAAATAGCCCGATCATTTGTCCGTCTGGTGTTGATGACCCTAGTTCTAAATTTTCGCCATAAATCGCCTTAAAGCCATTTTCTAAACGCTCTTTTATGGTCTCTAATTCATCGATTATTATTCTATTTTCACTCACTCGCATTTATGTATAACCTTTGGCTTTCGTCGTAAATATCCCTATATTGCACCTCAATAGTTGCCTTGCGTTCGTTTAGATTTATGTTTAAAATTTCCAAACTGCTAACGCCATCAACGCTTAAGATTTGCCTTTTTATCTCATCTCGCATTTTGTCCGTGTTAGGATTTTTTGATAAGTAATTAAACCACCTAACGCCGTTTTCAAAGTCTAAAAACCAGTCATTGTAAAGGCTTAAAATTTGCGTTTTCACGTTTTGGGCTATTGCAGCACTATCCGCTTTATGCCCTAGTAACCAGTCGCCCTCGCTATCTATCGCCCTTACTTTCACTTATTGCCCCTTAGTTTGGTTGTGTAGTTGTACCGCCGCTATCGCCGCCATGTGTATGGTGTTTTAAACTTACGCCACTACCTATCATATCTTTGGCGGTAATTGTGCCACTACTTACGCTATCGCCCTCGACTTGTGAAAAATTGCCAACTAGATTTTTATTTCCTATTTGTTTATAGTCGCCCGTCTGTTCTATATTACCCTTGATTATGATTTTTCCCTCGGATAGTTTTAGATAGGTGCTTTTGCTTAGTGTTCGCATGCAAACGCCGTCTAAATCTACATCTTTAACCGCTAAGGGGCGAGGGCTAAAGCCAGTTAAAAAGAAGCCGTCCGAGTAGTCGTGTAGCCTAAAATCTAACGGCTCGCCCTTGCTAGCACTAGCAAACCAGCCGTCAATGCAACGCTCAGCAAATATACAAAGTCCGTGATCACCCTTTCTTATCGGCGTAGTGATTACAAAATCGCCACCCCTAAAAAATTGTACTGGCACATCGTCTATCGGCGGTAATGGCACGCTTACGCCGTCACGTTTTAGCTCGTTTATCATTAGCTCGACTTGCACCGTATTGTCACCTGCATTAAATTTAAGCACCTTAGCAGGTAGCGCCGTATGTACCCCTGCCTCAAAACTTAATAATCCGCTATCAAAAATCTGCGTTAAATTTGGATCGTTCATTTTTTCTCTACTTTGTTAAATTTTCCATTTATTGCGATTAATTCTGTTTGCCACGTATCGTTTAGAAAATCGCCACTATGCGTTAGCTTAGTTATCTTATAATCGCCGTCATATTCGCTTAGAATTGATTGTATTCGTACGAGAGAGCCGATATTTAATTTAGGGTTTAATAAACACGTGACCCTTAGCCCATCGTCGGTCTTTTCTGGGCTGTTAATCAAGCCAGTTTTTTCACTCAAAACAAAGCCCTCGCTATCGTTGATAATTTTATTCTTTGGTAAAATGTTTAAATTACCGTCTAATATATGCCAGTTAGCGTCGTTGTTTTTGGCTACGTGTTTTAAATAATCCTTTATATCGCCACTTAATACTTTACATCTTGGCAAAGCTTTATCTTTTGGCAAATCTACCACGCCTTGTTTTGAGCTTGACATTGCTTTAACGCACATATTTACTACGTCGCTATCCTTTACGCCAGCTTTTAGCGTCGTGTATACCCTAGATTTTGAATAGTCATTTTGTCCGTCGCCGCACTCAATATGCGTTATAAAATCCAAATCATTGCGGCTGGTATAAGCCTGCGTTATTTGCCCTGCAAAAATTAATCTTGGTTCGTCGTAGCCAGCAAATAATTTCACTTGGTTAAAAATCTTATTCGCTATTTGGTTGCGGTTGTTGGCGTTTAGGTTATAAATTTCTATTTTGCTAGTATTCGGCTCTTCGCTTATCGTCTTTTCAATGTTAAAGCTTATAGCGAGATTATCTATTACTATGCTTTGTTTATTATTGCCTATTTCTAAGCGATACCGCCTGCCATATTGTCTCACGTCCTATCCTTTGCTATCTCACTCATCGCTGCGTTAAACTCTTTTTTATCGACAGCATAAAGCTTCAAGCGTTCGCCTAACTCGCTAAAATAAACACAATTAACGCCGCTTTTCGTGGTATCAACTAGCATAAAAACAAAAGGTAGGTTCTTATTAATAAGACTTGGTGCATTAACCGCTAAACCCTTATTAAAAGCTAAAATTTTATTTGTGTTTAGATCGGTTAAATCATATTGCCAAACTGCGCCAACCTCGTTATATTTAAGGGTTAGTTCTAGCTCCATGCCGAATATATTAAAATTTTGCGTTTGTTTTAGCTCGGTCGTCGTCATTATCTCGTAAATCAAAATATATCCTTTAAAAGGCTTGATTTTTTTAGTTTTGGCTCGGTCTTGCCTAAATTTACACCTCTTTTACCTACGTTTAGCCCTTTAGCCGTTTTTGTTTCAACGACAAAAATCTCCTCGAGCGTGAGCGTAACGTCAGCGTAAAGATCGCTTTCAGTGGTTACTTCAATACTTGTGATTAACATATTCCTATATGTTTTTAATCCAGTTGTCACGATCAAAAACTCGCCGCTCTTTTGCACTTCTAAAAGCTTTTCGTATAGGCTTTGTAGTCTATTTTTGGAGGTGCTGTTATCTTTATTTTCTTTTCCGTCGGTTAAAAAGGGAGCTATTTCGCGTATTTTTTTATCAATACCAAAAATCCTAGCGTATCGCATTGCCTCGTTTTTTATATGCTTTACATTGTTGTAGAGTTTGTATGCCTTTTGAGTGAAGCGATGAGCGGTTTTTATATATGGCAAGTTAAAACGGACTACTTGCATAATCTCGTCAAATTGCGTAAAGCTAGGTGGCTCATAGGCTACTATTTTGCCCTTGATTGTTATTTGCTTCGGCTCTAGCACGGCGTGATCGGCTACATTTGCCCCACTTTCTATCGGATTTTTGGTAGTGCGTAGTGTGCTTTTATTATTTTCTTGCTCGGTTGCATCTAATCTAAACGTGCCTATCTTACGGCTTGTTACTTCAATCATTAATAGCCACCTCTTAAATTAGCTTGGGTAAATGCTAGGTCGCTTTTTTGCCTATTATTTATTATTTGCTTAGCCATTTGTGGGTTATTTGTGTTTACGTTTATTGTAGTCGTTGCCGTTCCGCCGTGGTATTGCACTGATCTATTGTTATCTGCGTATTGCGTAGCTAGCGCCGCTTTTGGCGTATCGTTACCAAAGCCTAAAAAGCTTTTTGTGCTTTCCCACATATCGCTAGCGGTTTGCCCTATATCAAAATTTTTAACGGCGTTTATAATCGGGGCTATGTACTCGTCATATTGGTTTTTAATCCATTTAAATGGTACTTCAAACGCCTTAAGGATAGCGTCACCAACTTCTTTGAAACCTTGCTTTATCAACTCCCAGTCGCCCGTAAAAATGCCATATAGCATTTTAAATACGCCAATTATCACATTTACGCTTTCGGTTATAAAATTAACCACGAAGCCCCAAACTTCTTTTATTGTTGGTTCGATTTCTTTATATAACGCAATGGCTTTTTTGCCCCACTCGATAAACGGCTTCCAGTAGTCGCCGAATAAACTTTCGCCTCCGTCTAAATAGGTCATTAGATCATCAATTAGTAAAATAAGACCGCCTATTAGCATAATTACCCAGGCGATAGGGTTGGTTAAAAATGCCGCTAGCATTGCACGCTTGACGACCGCTAAAACACCGACAAGAATTAATAGCGCAGCTTTCCAGCCTATCGTGCTACTTATTACTTTATTTAAAAATCTAAACGTATTTGTAAAGACTTGCCCTAGCTTCAAAATCCACTTAAAGACATTAGTTAGCCCCTCAACCACTAAAGCCTTATTTGCTTTTAGAAAGTTGTTAAAACCTTTTAGGCTTTGATTAACTACTGGGATTAATTTTAATGCTACTTGGGTAGTGATAGACTGCATTGCGGTTTTTGTATCTTTTAGCCTATCTTGGTATTCTTTCGCCTGATCTATTTCCGCTTGGGTTATATCAAATAGTTTATTCTTTTGTTTAGCTAATTCTTGGATATTTTGAAGTGGCACGGTTAAATAATTAGCTATTAAGCCACTAGCCGCTGTTGCTGCTGCGCCTATTAGTATAAATTTGCTTCTTATATTGCTTAGCTCTTGTTTTAAATTGATAGCTGGCTTTTTTTCGGTTAGCTTTTTCGTTTCTTTCGCTGCTTCTTTTGCTTTTTCGCCGACCTTTTCCTCTGCTTCTGCTACTTTGTGAAAACTAGTGGTGAGTTCCTCGGCTTGCCCTCTAGCTTCCTCACACCACTCTACGCCTTTATTTTTGGCTTGTTCTAGTTTTGCTATTAGCTCGGCATTTCTTTCCATGCCAGCTTTTACGGCGTCGCTTATGGGCTGGGCTGTTTGTTTGGCTAGGCTAGAGATATTTTTTAGCCCTTGCTCTATCTGCTTTATCTTGCCACTATCAACATCAAATCCGATTTTGTAAAGAAATTCATCTAATAGCACTATATATCCTTTTAAGGGGCATATTAGAGTATTTTTGAGTTGATTTTTCGGCTTGTGTGTAGAAATAGAGGAGTGAGCTTTATTGCTTTTCCAAGGCTCGGCGCTCCTCATTTAGTAGCTCGATAATAACCTCGTGCATTGCTATTGCGTCCTCTAGGTCGTAAATAGTGCGTAGGTCGTTTAGTGTGGCATAACCCTTTATGATCGGTAGCCACACCAAATAATCTATATCAAACTCGCTTTTTACGCCTTGTTTAGGTAGGCTGTTATACCCGTTAAGGATTTTGCCCCAGCGGGTAAGAAGTCTAAAAAATGGTATTTTAACCCCTCTAAAATAAGCTGTGCGTAATCGCCTCTGTTGGCATTAAAATGTGTTTCGGCTTGGCTCATATTTCTTAATAGTATTTCGCCACCCTCTGCATTTATCACGCTAGCGTATTTTAAAATAAAATTCTCAACTCCACTAAACGCCGCACTGCCTATATTAGCGATAATTTGCCCTACATCTATATTTACATCCTCGCCTTGCATTTTAATAGCGTCCTTGGCTAATCCTAAAAGGCTTTGCAACTGCGTTTTTGTTTCAAAGAAATTTGCACTTCTTAAAACGTATTTGTTTTCATTTATCATTAGCTCGTATGTTTGCATTAGTTTCCAGCTCCATTTTCTAGGCGTTTGTTTATTCTTTCAAAGGCAATTTTAAACTCGGTTGGGTTGTGAGCGTCGCCCCTCTTAAAGCCGCCATCGCTTACAAAAAAACCATTTATTCCGCTTAATTCATCGCCGTTTAGTGTGTCTTTAAATTCTAGTGTTAAAAGATTATCTTTTTTAAAGTCGCTCCGCTGTAGGTTGTAAAGGTCTTGCAAAAATTTACAATCCTCGCTGTGTTGTAGAAGTTTCAGAGTTAGCGTGCCGCTTTGGTTGCAACTTCCCACAAACACCCCTCTGCCATTTGCACCTATTGTATAAGCTCCTGCGTCCGCTGCGTTTTCTATACTTATTACATCGCTTCCGTCTGCATAAGCAGTTATTTCATAGCCGTTTAAATATAAAACGATCGTATCGTGTTGGTATCTTGCCATTTTAGCCCCTTATCTGTTGTAATTAATCAAAATATCTACGCTATGTATTGCACCAGCTAGCTTAATAGCCACATTGATAGGCACTGATTTTCTAGCTTCCCTATCTGCTTGTAGTTGCTCGGTGTAGCTAGGGCTGTAAACGTAATAGCCTAAATCCAAGTAATCGCCACTTTCTAGTGTGCCAACTGGGTCACCACGCCATTGTCCTGGAGCGATAAAGCCATTTTTAACAAACTGCTCGCAAACTTGCTTAACTGCTGCTATTAGTCTTACTTGTCCCTTGTCGGTTTGTGGCACTTTCTTAGCACCTTTTAGCACGTTAAATACTGCTATTTGTGTGCGGTTATTAAAAGCGTCAAGCCCTACAACTTCATCGATAAATTTACCGCCTAAAGCCACACCCTCGGCTATCATGCTTACGCCGTCATAATCAGTATAATAATTTACGCCTAATTTGTCGCACTTCTCGGCTAAATTTAGCGTGATTGTTTCATCGGTGCCAGCCGTTTTTAGGTTTTTAAACTTCATTGTTTGGGCTGTGTTTGATCCCTCCCAATTAGTGCTTAATGCTTTTGCTAGCAATTCAGCGCCTGCGTGTTCGTCGCCCGTGTTGTTGTATGTTGCAAAAAAGCGACCGCTGTCTTTGTCGGCTATTTTTTTTATCACGTTTGTATTCACACTTTCAAGCTGTGCCTTGCGTGTGATCGTATAGCCTACTACGCTTGGGTTTTGTGCTGAAGTGATCCACTCGTTAAGCTCTGCTACTTCCTCGTCTGCCAAAATAGCTGACGAATAAACGCCGTAAAAGCCTTGTGTTGCGTTGAATAATTTATCTAACGCCTCGCTTAGGCTCTCTTTTTTCTGCGTTACACTATCTTTGCCTACGTAAATATCGCTCTTGCCACTAACTAAATTTAAAAGCACACCTATAAAGTCGCCATTATCCGCTTTTTCAAAAAAGCCCAGCCTTGTGTTGTCATTTTTGCCAGCGGTTGCCGCTCTAATAATAAAGCGGTTGCCCTCTGCGTCATATACCGCCTTTATTCCGTCTTTGCTAATCGCCGCTGTTAGTTTTGTAGCCACCGCCTCAAAATCTACACAAGAGCTAAAATCCAAATTTGTATAAACTTTATCCACTCCGCCTACGTTTAGCTTAAAGCTTCCGCTTGCGATAGCCTTTAACTTATTTATTCCTACGTTTAGCGCCGAGCCTCTTAGTTCGTTTGCCGTTGCTTGTGTTGTCTTGTTCTCTTTTACCCACTTAGCAACGATCGCCTTTTTTACACCGCTCACGCTAAAAATAGCTTTTGCCGCCTTGGTTACTCTGCTTTCACTGCCAAAATTTAGGGCGGCGTCGTTTGCACTAGCGATACTTACAAATCTTGTATTTACATCATCGAAAGCCTCGCACCAATCATCGCTTAAAATAGCTATTACGCTAAAATCTCTATTCTTTGCGATCTGCCCTTGTTCGTTTAGCTGGATATTTACTATCCTTTTTATTGTTAAACTCATCTATTTACCTTTATGCCAAAATCTGCCGTTTTAATCTCGGCTTTTTTAATCTCGTTTTGAGAAACTTCCACTCTATTTATGTAGCTTAGCGTCAAATCTATACTAGCTCGCTCCTCTACGCCACCGCCTACTATTTGGCTTAAGTTCCTAATAGGACTAATCGTTACCAGCCCTAATCCTAAAATCTTAAGCTCTTTTAAGCACTCGCTAGAATAAAAAAGGGTGTTTAATTTTTCGATTATGAAGTTCGCATTTTTGCCAAAAGCATTTACGCTAACCACGGCTTCACGTGTTGAAGTGATAACCTCTTTTTCGCCCTCGATAAATTTATACTCACGCCCTTTTTGCGTGCTAGTTAGCAAATGAAGCGTTAAATATGCCGTCTTATCATTTAGCGTTTTGGAGTAGCTATCACGCACTAGGCTTTCATTTACGTTCAAAGCCTTGGCTATCAAAACTTTCAAGCCCGTCAAATCTAACGCCTGCAAAGTTTTTGTATCCATATTCGCTCCAATCTTGTATATTGATAATGCGGTAATTTACGCCCTTATAAGTGATTACATCTTGCAAATTTAGGTTAAATTTTGTATCTATCCTAACCGCTTCTTTGTATCTTTCTCCCTCTGGCAACCTTTGCATTTCGTCATTACTCAAAAACTGCACCACCGCCTTAAACTCGTCATCGCCCCTTTTGATAACTTGGCAAAAATCACTATCCTCTATTAACTCGCTAACGTTTATCATTTTCTGACCTCGTATGTTATTGAGCTTTGTAGCTCTCCAGTATCAATTAGTGGCTTAGTGCTTGGTCTGTTTAGCTTTGCTCTATGCCTAATTGTTGCTTTTTTTAGTGATGGTGCTATGCCGTCCGATATTGCCTCTTTGCTTATACCCTTAGCTTCCTCGCCTATTACTCCAAGCGCTTCTGCTGCTGATATTTCGCCTGCGATAAATTTTCCTATTGCGGTTTTTGCCAAATTAGCCACCGCCTCGGCATTGTTTATCAAAGGCTTACGCAAAAATGAGCGCTCTGGGATATTGTGAGCGGGGCTGCCAAACTCGTGGATCATAGCTAAGTCTGCGTTGGTTAGCTCGTTGCTTCTAGCGTTGCTTTTAGCGGTTACACCTACCACTACGCTAAGCCCTTTTAGCTCGGTTATCTTGCCCTCTAGTTTTTCGATCATCTAACTAGCCCAAAATGTGGAATTACTAGCTTTTTAAGCTCTAGGTAGCGTTGTCCGTATTTGGTTAAATAGTAGCTTCCGCTTTCGCTCTCAAAGCCAGTTTTCCCACTTGTATAGCTTACGCTTAGGCTACCTACGGTTTTACTGCCTATTTCTCGCAGAGGTTGGGGGCTGGTATTAGCTTCCGTGCTTAATGCCCCCTGCATTGCCAAAATGTGAGCCGCTAAGTGTAAAACGCCGACTTCGTAAAAACGCCCCCATATTTTTTCGGTAACCTGCAAACTCGCCTCATCTAAACTTAGCTCTATGCGTGTTTCATCTACCGCTTGAAATTCAGGGAATTTATTTAAAAAATCGGCTGCTGTCATAATTAAGCCTTGTAATTTACGTAAACCACTTTGTCAAGCTGGCGAATTAATGTGCCCGTAAATTTAGCTTTAACGGCGATTTCCCAGCTTAATACGCTTCTTTGAAATGGTTGCATTGCTGTCGGCGATAAAGCCCAATCAGTGCTTAGCACGTCCTCGCTCTTTGTATATACAACGGCTCTGTTTTTACCCTTGCCACCACCTAAGCCTTGTGCGAAGCCTAAAGGTATGCCGACGATATTAACATCGACACCCGTGCTTTGTTTTAGTGCCTCTTTAATAGCGGTTAGTGCGTTTATGCCACCATTTACCGCGCTAATAGAGTTATCATATTTGCTAGCTAGTGCCATAAGGTCTTCACTGTCGATTGCGATCGTATTAGGAATTAGTAGCCCGCCGTTTTGCTTGTAGCCAAACTCAATTAGCGATAAGAAAAACGCTCTAGCTTCTGCACCAGTCATTGTACTAATTGCCGTACCAGCTGTTAGGTCTTTTGCTTTTACGCTAGTGTTATTTAGCAAGCCTTGCACCGCACCGATCTTTGCGTGACCGACAAGCGCTGTTTTTTGCATTGTAAGAAGTGCTATACGCTCAAGGTTGCTAAGGTTTGCTGTGTCTAGCTCAATATCTAGCCTTTTAGCTCTAGCTACTGCTTCGCTAGTATAAACCGCTGACTTAGCCCATATTAGGTATAGTCCTTTTTTGGCTGTAATGTTTAAACCCTCGGTTTCTAGTGACGTTGTGTTTTCATCAATTAAGCCGTTTTCTAAATCTTGCGTTCCTTCGATCTCGCCGTAATCTAGTGCGTCTATGCTCTCGTCGCCCTTTTGTGTAATAGGCACAAAATTAGCTAGTTGCACTTCTGGATATTCACGCTCTTTAAAGCCCTCGTTAAAACTAGCCGCTGCCGACGCAAGCTGGCTTAAAATTTCCTCGTCTCTTAGTTTCATATTATTCCTTTCTCATTAGTTTTACAAGATTACCGCTTACTTCGGTTACGTAAAATTTGTCTTTAGCTGCTGTCACTGCTAGCGTTGCCGCTTTAGCTACCTTGCCAGCGTCTGCGCCTGCTGTTGCTTCTACTTGGATAGTGTCGCCAACTGCTAAGCCGTGATTTTCTTTACCTTGTACCCAAACTTCACTACCATAAGAGATTGATAAAACGCTCATAACCTCGCTTGGCTTGTTTTCGCTCTTAGTCCCCATTTTAAGGCTAACGCCCATAATCTGATCGGTTGCTTTGCTTACTTTGGCTACGCCGCCGTCCTTGCTAGTCACAAATACGCCAAAAGGGATAACCTCGGTATCGTTATTTACATAAGCTAACGCTACTACGGCACTTTCGCCCGCTCTAGCTACTTGTCCTGCAAAAGCTCTTTTATCTAAATAGCCCATTATTTACCTCCAAATTTTTTATTTAAATCAATTTTGTTTGGCTTAGCGTCGTAAAATTTATCTAACACGCTGCCGCTGTTGTCTTTAGTCCTTTTAGCCGCCTTTAGCCCTAGGTACAAAGCGTGTATCTCGCTATCGCTTAGCTTTTTGAGTTCGCTAGCCTCAAATACTTTACTATCTAGGATAACCGCCTCATAAACGCCCCTAGCGTTCTTAGCGTCGCTTAGTTTTACGTGGCTAAAATTTGCTTTAGCGTCTGTTACGGCTTCGGTTGTAGCTGCCTCGCCTTTTAGTTTCTCGATCTCTGCTTTTAGCTCGGCGTTTTCTTTTTCCAACGCTTCAATTTTAGCTTTTAGCTCGGCAATTTCTGCGTTCTCGTCCGTGCCGTCATCGTCTTTTACGCTTTTGGCTTTTACATCTGCTAGCTCAGTTTTTGTTTTTTCAAGCTCTGCTGTTGTTTCGTCTAGTTTTGTGCTTACTTCCTCAGCTCCACTTAATGCTTGCTCTAAAAGATCAACTAGCTCATTATTAGCCTCGTTAGCTTCCTCTACTTTCTCTTTACCAACTTCGTCGTTGTCTTTAAACTTTTTGGCTGCTGTCAAAGCGCCTTTTAATTTATTTATGAATTTCATTTTTATCCTTTTGCTATCACCTAATTTACAATCTTTGCCAGCTCGCCCCTCGGCTACTACTGCCAAATGATTGCCCCTTATATTCGTTTGCCAAATTTTCCCATCACGCTCGATTAGTTTGCTGTCATATCCGCAACTTACCTCCTTTATTCCTTGTTCTTTTATTATTTTGATCGCTATTTCGTCGTTTATATATGCGTCGCCTACCAAAAAATCACCCTCACGGCGCACGTTTTGAATATGTCCTATGGCAGTATCTTTCCAGTTCTTGGCGGTTACGTCGTCGTCTGGGTGTGTTAGCGTTAGCGGCTTACCCTCAAAGCTTTTTATTGTTTCAGGGCTAAAAACTTCTTTTTCATCCCGAAAAACTTTATATACCTTGCCGCTTGTGCGTCCTATTTCCTCGCCCAGGTATTCCATAGGCTGAATACTTGCCATTTTGGCTTTTGTTATTATGTAGCCGTCATCGTTTATCTTAAAATCCATTTATACCCCTATGATTGCTTTTGCAAAACAACGGCATTGTATATCAACGCCGGGCTTACATTTCGGCTTGTCCGCTTCTCGTTTTATCCACGTTTTGCCGCCGTCCTTGCTATATACGCTATCATCATCAAAACGACATAGTACGCCTTGCATATTCGCATGCGTGTGCCTTACCCTTTCATCTTTCGCCGTCTGCCAAATATAAAGCTTTACGCCTAGCCCTTGCATTCGTTCTTGATCTAATTCGGCGTTGATTTTTGCCGTTTGATCTCTAGCTATTAGCCTAGCTCTGCTTTTGCTTACGCCCGTGCGTTCGTGTATGATCGTGGCTAAATTTTCAGCCCTGCCGTTTTGTAGGTAGCTCTCTCTTATCGCTTTTTCTACGTCATTTAAATAGTCATTTTTAACCGAGGTTATCAAACTCACGTTTTTGGCTATGTATTCATCTAATTTTGTTTTTACGGCAGTATCTCCCACAAGTGGGGTTAAATCTACATCAGTGCCTTTTTGCACGTTTTGGATTAATCGCTCTTTGTTGGTTTCATTTACTGCACTAACTACACCACGGCTTAGCTTTTTGGCGTAGTCTAATGTGTCGGCTTTTCGTAGTCCGTCTAGTATTTGGGTTGTATGTTCTATGATTTCGGCGTCGCTAGGATTACCAAGCAAAAACGCTCTAAGCCTTTTTAATAAAGCCGTTTTTAAAGAGGCTATTAATAGCAATAAGGCGTTACGATATTTAACCTCTGCACGCTTGCTAGGCTGAGCAGGCTTAAACTCTTTATTGCGTTTTTTGTTAAATAATTCAGATAAGGTCGGTTTCATCGGCTGGCTCGTCTAACTTTTGGGCTAATAGCTCGGCTTCGTTTATATCCTCTACACTTATGTTTTTAATCAACCCCTCGTCTTTTAGCTCTTTTAAAATGATCGCTTCGGTTATTACGCCCTTATCTAATAAATTGCCTAATGCCGTGCTTTTAACGTTTAAAATTTCGGCTTTTTCTTTATCGTTTAAGCTGTCGATACTGTAAAAATCGTATTCTAAATTTTCGCCTAAAAGGAAAGGGTCAATAAAATCATAAACGGGGCGCAATAGGGTGTTTTGTAATTCGTTGATAGTTTCATAATATGCTCGGTTGTCCTCCTCGCCACTACTAAAGCCACCAGCACCCTCGCCAAATAGTATGCTAATAGGGCGATTTAGCGCGCCTGCTACTACTATACAACTCTTACTCCAAAGCTCGGCTATTCCAGCTAAATTGTTTTCTTTGGTTAGGTAGTCGTCCTCCATATCCATAGCTATTGCGTTAGTGTAGCTTTTGGCTTCATTTATTAGTCTTAGCCGTTTTAGTATCTCGCCCTCATTGCCCATTGCTATTTGCTCGTTATATCCGTGCATTCTATAAATATCTATTTTGCACTCCTCGATCAAGTCGCTAACACTTAGCGTGATAGTGTCAAACATTTTTATCACGTCTAGGGCAGTGGCTATATCACTTATGCTTTCACGCTGTTTTACGCCGTAGCTTTTTATTCCCCCTTGCACTACACAAAGACGGCTAACGTGTGTCTTAACTCCCTTTACATCATAAAGGCTAGGTCGGTTAAATTTGTGTTCTGCATTTCTTGCTTTAAATTCGCCTTTACCAAAAACGATAAATTGTTTAATTGTTTCATCGGGGCTTAATGGTAATTGATAGGCTTCCTCGCTTGCATCCGTTACGGCTAATATTGCCGCCTCGCCGTAAAGCAAAACGTTAAAAAGCAGGTCTTTAATAATGCCGTCGATTTCTAGTTTCCCACAAGCGTTAAAAAACTCTTTTTTGCGTTCCTCGTCTATATTCCCCCAGTCGATTTCACGCCCCATTTTTAACATATCGCCTATGGTCTTTTTAATGTAGCGTTTGGCTATCCAGCCATTGTTATAAGCGTTTAAAAGCTGTGTGTTTGTGACTAATAATGGCGTATAATCTCTATTCGCCGTCATTTGCCCCATTTTCGTTACTAGGTTTTCTAAGCTGTCGGTTATTTTTTGCCCCATTATTCCGCCTTTTATTTTTGATTAATAATAAGGCGTTTTTGGGTGTTAGCTTCGGCTTGTAATGTGCCCCCAAATTGTTGTTTTGCTTTTTATTAGTGGCTCTAAGGCGTAACGTAATGCGTCTATGTAGTGGTTGTTTTCATCTAATATTTGCGGTAGTATATCCCCGCTATGTGGATCCGTTTTGTAGCTGTATAGCCTAAATTCTCGTGCCGTTTCTACGCAACGCTCGTGTATTATAATTGCCTCAAAACTGCGTATAAACTCTATTCCGTCCTCTATACTGCCTTTGCCTTTTATTGTTGGCGTTATCATACTTAGTCCGTGCCTTTTTAAGTAGCTTATACTTTCAGGGCGTGCGTTATCGGCTCTTATTACATATCTATGTATATCCTCGATCCGATCCTTTAAAAACTCCGCTGTATAATCAAGTTCTAATCCTACCGCTCCAGCTTCGTGGCTTATGTAAAGTTTGCGATCGTGTATATAACACCTTATCGCAGCTGTCGGATCGTTAGCAAAGCCGAAGTCTAAGCCGTGATAAGGATTTCCTAGCCCATCGGTGCTAAAATTTTCTACTCTAAATTTGCCCTTGAAAATAAGTGCGTCGCTCTTTGTGTTGTAGCCCCCTAGCCAAATATGCTCGTAGGTGCTGGGATTATACCTGCGGTCATATTCTTGCTCGTTAAATAGTTCGGTTGGCAAAAATGGATTATCACTAAAATTGGCCGTAACTAGAATAAAATCAGTCGCGCCATTCTCTTGCATTTGTTTAAAAAAGCTATCCACTGCGTCCGTTTCGTTTTCAGGGTTCCAACTAAACCAAAGCTCGGAGTTTTCCTTGCGTATAGTCGGACGTAAAAGCTCTAGACTTCGCTTGCTTAAGTTTTGTGCTTCCTCCACCCATGCAATATCAAAGCCCTCTAGTGATTTTATACTATCGGCTGTATGATCTTGCATGCCTTGAAAAATTATTAACCCATTGCCCTTTTTAGCCCTAATCTCGGTTAGTGTCACGTCAAAATATTCACTTACCCCTAAGCTATTTATCTTGCTTTCTATTAGGGCTTTTGATGAAAATTTTAACGATCGTTGAATTTCTCTTATGCAAACTATGCGAGCGTCTGGGTTGATTAGCATTGTTTCGATTATGCACTCGGCAAAAAAATGGCTTTTTCCGCTACCACGTCCGCCCTTAGCCCCTTTATATCTTTTGCTTTCCAGTAGTGGCTCGAATATAGGGGCGGTGTTTAAGTCTATTATCATTTATCTAGCTTTACTATCGTTCGCCTAATTTCGGTTACTTCGTTTTGCTGTGCATTGGTGTTGTTAATAATCGTCTGTGGCTCTTTCCCAAATATGGTTTCTTTATTCCTAGCGGTTATCCTACTGTGAGCCTCAACGTCTGCTATCTTATCGCTCATCTCTAGCATTTCGTCCGCTATTTTTTGATTTCTAAGCGCTGCGTTCTGAAAATAGAGTAAATGCTTAGTCCTTTCATCTACTATTCGCTCAATACTATTCACTTCTATTTGGCTTTTGCCCTCTAATGCCCTATTTGTCGCTATCGCAGTATTCACTAAAGTATTCACTATTTCGACATTTTCTTGAGGGATATTCTTACATAGCTTATTAATAGTCGCTGGGCTTAGCTTGTAATTTTTTGCTAGTTGATTTTGGCTTATCCCTGCTTTATAATCGGCTATTATTTGCTCTTTTGTTTTGTCGGTTAATTTTAATTTTCCCAATCTCTACCCCTAAAATAAAGTCAGTTGTTGATATTTTTTCTTTTTATATTTGCGTTTAGGCTTTGTGCTTAAATATTTACTTTGGCACATCTTTTGCCTACTTGCTGTCATTCTATGTTTTAACACCCAATCTAAAAATTCTTTAGGCGTATTTAATAGCGTGTTAAGTTCAGCTTGGTATTTTTTTACCTCGCTCACTCTTAGATTATTAATAACGGTTTCGTCCGTATAGGGGCTATTTAACACCTCCCTTATTAAAAACGAAATTTCCGTTAAATAATAATGATCCTCTCGCTTTTCCCAGCCTGGGTAAAACTTATCGAGCACGGCATAAAATACGTCTAAATGTTTTAAATTAGGCAAATCCATTTATCTAATAAATCCTAAACTCGCCCTCTATCACTCCAAGGGCTATTTTTCTCTCTAGCAGTTTTCGCTTTATTTTAAAAACGTCCGTTTGCATTCCTTTTACGTCCTCTATTATTCTCTTGCCGTTTTTAAGACGATAGGTAAAATCTGCTATATATCTGATCTCACGCACGGTTCTAAAGCCTTGTCTCGTTGTTTCGTCTGCTATGGTGTAGCTAGGCATTAATACAAAAGGCACTTGGCGGTTTAACTCGCTTATCTCGCCAGCTCGCTGTAAGGCTTCTAGCTCTTGGTTTCTACGCCACTCTTTAGCACTATCAAAGCCTTTGGTCTTGCGGTTGTGGTATTTATTCGCCGAAACGTTGCCAATTCTCATCTGCTACCTCCTCGTATTTTTCTATACTCTCGTGTTTGTGTGCGTGGCACCATTGATGGCACTCTCTACAAACGGCTATTTGCTTGCTGTCGTCCTTATCTGCTCCAAATCTGCCATATCTTACGTGGTGGCACTCTATGCTTTGTTGCTCCTCACATATTTGGCAAAGTGGGTACGCTTCAAGTAGTCTTAGTTGGTAGGCTTTATTTTCGCTTCTAGTTAGTCGCATTAATATCCTACCTCTACATATTCGCCCATTTCTGCGTCTAATGAGTAGTGTCCACGAGTGCAAAAATAAAAATAATAAGAGCTTGTACTAAAACCTTTTTTTTGCAAAACTGGGCAGCATCATCATAATCAAAAAACACTGCAACTATTTGGGCGTTCTCTAAGGCTCCGCTTTCGCACAAAGTCTTAAATAAATAATTCTCCTTATATTTGAGACATCCGTCTTTATCAAACCAGTCGCTGCTATTTTCAATATCATCAATATCTAATTTGTAAACTGCATAATTTAGTACCATTCTTTCTTTCCTTTTTTGCATTTTGTTAATCTCAAAATAGCCCCCTTGCTCCGCTTTTGTAGATCATATAATCAGCCTTCGCTTGTCCATTAGCTAAAATTGCTTGTTTTAGGCCGTATCCTTTAAAAACTTCATCGCCACACTCTACACGGTCGTCTATGTATGGCAAGATGTCACTATTCTCACTTGAGAAAAATATAAACGGCTCGCGCACTAGCCTAATTAATTTTAAAAAATCTCTTAGCCCCCAAAAACACTTATAGCCTACTTTGTTTGTTTGTAAATATGGCGGATCTAAAATTAATACAACGTCTTCATTTTCAAATTCTTTTATTAGCTCCATTGCATCTTTACGTATTATCTCAACGCCCCTCAAATATCCATTTGCTTGATATAAAGGCGTATTTTGGCTGGTTATAAAAAACGTCTTTTCTTTTTTAAGCTCAGACTCATTGTGGCAGTATTTACCTCCAAAAAGAAGCCTTGAGCTAAGTGTTAGCCAGTCGATGAAATATCCTCTTTTTATATACTCATCTATGATTTTTATAATTTTTTCTCTATCCTCTTCACTTACTTTTTCATTTTTTTTATATTTTTCTGTGATAGGTGCCATTGATCGTAAAATCTCATTTGTTGCCTCTATGTTTGCCAGCCTTTCGCTGTAATTATCGTAGTCATTGTAAATTACCCTTGCGTTAGGATAAATTTGCTTTATATTGTGGCTAAGCAGACCAGAGCCACCAAAGGCATCAATAAAAATTCCGTTCCGATGCGCTCTAAACTCGTCTTGTATAAGCTCTCTAAATTGCTTAATAAAATTTCTTTTTTGTCCTTGAAATGGCAAAGGGGCAGAGTTATATATCAAGGCTAGCCTCCTTTTCGTCTTTGTGCTTCTCGTTCCACTTTCTCATTACTTCAAGCACTCCGCTTGCGTCTTTACGGCTTATCTCAAAGCTATCAAGTATCTTTTTGTTTTCGTCCGCTACCTTTGCGATTATGCTAGCTCCGCTTTCGGTTATCGTGATATATACGGCTTTCATCTGCTCTCCAAATAACGCTCAAATATCTTTTTGCCTATCTCATAATCAACTTCATTTCTTACAGCCTGGCGTTTATTTGTTATATTAAACTCGCTCAAGTCGAGGTCTTTAAAGTCGCCTATTTTAACTTTCTCTATGATCCTGAATTTATCATTACTTAAAAAAAATAGATCAAAATTAGCCCAAAAATAATGTCTGCCTATCTCGGCGGTTGGTCTTATAAGTGGCTCATAGTATGGCACTACGTTTTCAACTACAAAAGCTTTTTTGCAAAACGTCTTAAGATACGATATAAGCTCATAAAGTCTAAAATCAGGCAATTTTCTAGTATGTTGCCAACGTAAATTGTTGCCAGTATTTAGCCTACTATGAGTTTGGCAAGGCGGAGACGCCCATATAAAATCAAAATCTAAGTAGTTTTTAGCAGCATAATCCCAAGCGTCGCCAATTATCACATTGTCGTTTGGATAACGCTTTGTATAAGCCTTTGCTATTTCAGGATCAAACTCAACGGCTGTTACCTCTATGTTTATGCCTTTTTCTCTTGCTACTTCGTCCCAATACTTGCGGTTACCACCAAGTCCTGCGAAAAGATTTAATACTTTCATCTCACGCCCCAATCCTTTTTACCACGCCTGACAATATCGCCTTAATAGGTGATTTTTGCTCTGTTAGGGCTTTAAATTTAGCCACATCCATAAATTTACCGTCGTTAGTTCCACCGATAAAATATACTGGCTCGTTTCCGCCTACGCCGTTGAAGCCGTTATTTGCCTCGCTCTCGCCGATTAGATAATCGGGACAAATTTGCGGGGTTTTCGCATAAATCTTATAAAGCTTGGCAAAATCCCACTTTTTAAAATTCTCCCAGTCTTGTCCTTCTAGGTTGCAAACCTTTACCCAGCCGCCCCTAGCACGCACTACTGACATTATCGCGCCGTCTTTAAAACATACACTACGATAAGGTCCGTAGCGTCTTATCGCGTAAGCTAGCTCGTCTAACGCTTTTTGCGCTTTGTCGCCATCGTCCCCGTTAAGTGCTTCTAAAATTTCCGCAGACGTAGGCATCGTAGGATATTTTCGTGTTTGCCTAACTAATTTTAGCGCCGCAGCTAATTCATTCGCCTCGTAGTCCATTAGGTCCTCAAAATAAAGTGCGATCACGGCTTTACTTAAATTCGCTCCGTAATACTCCACTGTTGGCATAAATACGCCGTAAAATTCTTGTATCGTCATTGAAAATCCCCTACTAAGTCACTTCGCCCATTTTTTATCATTTCTTTAGCCAGCTCCTTAAAAGCCGCCATTGTTTTTAGCGTGCCTTGTTTTAGTCCGTGAGGGTTATCATCACTTACGCCTTGCGTGCTATTAGTCGCCTTTGCTTTGTAGGTTGGCTTTGGCGGAAATACCCCTTGCCACTCGTTACGCATTGCTTCTCTAAGGCACTCATTGACGTCTATGCCTTCGGCGTCCCATTTAGCCCACTCGCTAAATTTCATCTCGATACCCTTAGAGCTTAATTTTTCTCGTCGTTCTTTTTTGTAAGCTAGATATTCTTGCCAAAGATTTGGATCAATGAAGTCAGGTAGCAAAACGCCCTTAGGGGGTAGGGGGTTAATTGACGGTTCTTTGATGGTTCTACTGACGGTTCTATTGGTGGTTATATTAATAGGGGTGACACCCTTGTCACTATGCAATGACACATTTGTCACCGCCCTAGTGTCATCAGTGTCACTATGTGATGTCATATATGTCACTGCCTCTTTTTCGTTTGTCATCATAGGGGGCGTCTGTGTCACCCTCTCATTTTCGCTTACTATTTTGTATAAATTTGTCCTACTTGTTCCGTCGTTTAGTTCTCTTTTTTCTTTTTTCAAAAATCCAAGCTCAGCCAACTTTTCAACTGCTCTTATGGCTGTTCTTTTTGATTTTGATATTTTTTTGGCTAAGACTTCATAGCTAGGGTAGCAATACCCCTCATCATCTGAAAAGTCAGCTAGTGCCATAAGCGTAAGTTTTGCAGTGCTATCGTCAATTTCCATATTCCAAACTTGGCTCATTATTCTTATGCTCATCTCAACCCTTTCCAAATTTCAATAAATGTGTCAAGTATCGCCATAACACAAAGAGCCACTAAAAGATATAATGGATTATCCATTACGCTATCCTTTCGGTGGGCTTTAATATCGATGTGCTGCACCCACTTATCACATCTTTTTTTGATCCGACTTCAATCAGGTAGCCACGCTCAACCAGCTCATTTACTCTGCCACACACTCCGCACTCTTTAAGCATATACCAGCGTGCTATCTCTTGTCTTGTAGCTCCGTTTGGGTGTGCTTTAAATAACTCATAAATTTGCTTACGCTTGCCATTTAAAAACGGCTTGATTTTTTTATATGCTTGTCTTGACGTTTCTGCTATCATTTTTTAACCTTTTTGAGTTTTTGAAGTCTCTTGTTTTCCTGCTTGATTATCCAAGCTCTGATGTCTTGCCAAGCGTCAAGAGGCACATTAATTTCTTTTTGTGCCAAAATAACTATTTCCATGCGTGGAAAAAATTTACGCTTCTCGCTCAAAATGTGCTTCACGCTATTTAACGTATAGTGTTTTAATAAAAAATTTTTGATTTTTTGATATGTTTTATTTGCTCTCATGGCATAAGTGTATATTAACACCACTTAAAATAAGTTTAAAAAGTGGTATCTATTCATTCTATAAATAAATTAAAAATAAAGTATAATTAGTGTATTTATCTTACACCTAATAAAAAGGGGATAGTTATGAAAAGCAACTTTAACTATGAACTTGTCAAACAAGCCATGAAAGATAAAAATATAACACAGGCAATGCTTGCGGACTATTTAACACAAAATGGCATCCCAACGCCAATAGATACTGTAAAATCGTGGTTTAGAAAAGATAACGATAGGCGCGTATCACCAGAAATTATCAAAATAAGGCTTATAGGGCGGTGTTTGTCTTTGGATGCAAATCAAATGATAAATGGCTTTAATAGTGATATTAGTTCGGTCAAAGAGATCCCTATCGTAGGCGAAGCTAGTTGTGGCATACCGGAGCCAAATTCATACCAAGACTACGATCAAAAGACCTATTGTAGTGCCGATATTTGGAACGAGGACATGTATGCAGTCATCGCAAGCGGCGATAGCATGTATGATTTGATAGAAAGAGGCGACGAAGTGATTTGTGACCCTAGAGCCGATATACTGAGTGGGGACATCGTGCACTATGAATTTAACGGGGAAAGTGCTATCAAGGTTTATTTTAAAGAGGAAAAATTTGGGGTTGTTAGGTTCGTCCCATATAATAGAAGTGGGGAATTTCAAACTCTTAGCTTTAGCGTGAACGATGAGTCCTTGCAAGATATAAAAATGGTCAAAGTCATCAAAGTCAATAAATCTATGGAAAATAATCGCAAAAACAGGCTAAGGGCAATGGGACTAATATAAGTCCATTGCGAAGTGTATAAAGGGCTAACGTTTGAGGATTATGGGATAAAGTAAAGATATAGTAGGCGATTATTAGCATGATAGTTTCAACGAGATTTTAGAAAGGAAAAATAATCTGTGGCAGCATCGAACAAAGAGTTAATAGAAACTTTTCAAAAGGCGATAGAGCAGACAAAAAGACACCCCTTTTTATTTTTAGGCTCAGGCTTTTCTATGCGCTATATGGGAACACCTACATTCGAAGAGCTACTTAAACAATTTACAGGCTTTATCAGCGACGATGAGTATAAATTTGCTTCGTATGGCACAGCTGAAAGTACTCTGCCACAAATAGCACAAGAATTAGAGAAAGACTTTAATGCAAATTTCTTCAATAATGATACTTTTATGCCTATGTTTAAAAAGCAAAATAATGTGCTTATAAAAAACAGAGTATCACCATTTAAAATAGTCCTAGCGAGCTATTTTCAGAAATTTACAATAGAAAAAATAAAAACTGACGATCCGCAAATATCAAAAGAAATAGAATTATTAAAAAGAATATCTATTCGTAGTGTCAGCGGCGTAATAACTACAAATTACGATAATTTGGCTGAGAGTATATTTGACGGCTTTCAAAAGTATATCGGGCAAGATGAGCTATTTTTTGCTGGCATTCAAGAAATATCGGAAATTTACAAGATACACGGATGTTGCACCGACCCAAAAAGCATACTCATAACACAACAAGATTATGATAAATTTCATGAAAAAGACAAATACTTAGCCGCAAAACTTATGACTATTTTTTTAGAATATCCAATTGTTTTTATAGGATATTCAATAAATGACGAAAATATCAAAAGGATTATAGAAAATATAACAGAATGTCTAACTCAAGATCAATTAAAAAAATTAAGCGGTAGATTATTTTTCGTAAAAAGGTTACGTGATGGCGACGTGCAAGGCATTTATACGTACATGTTAAACGGATTAACTATGACGCAAATTTCTACAAACGATTTTTCTCTGGTTTACGAAGCTATAGGCAATGCAAGGTCTCAATATAACCCAAGAATAATTAGGCGGCTAAAAAAGGATGTCTATGACGTCGTTATGTCAAACAGCTCAAGTGGCTTGATAAGGGTTGTAGGGCTTGCTGATATTGACGACAAGCAAGAGATTGATAGTGTTGTTATTGGAGTAGGTAAAGACTACTACGGCAAAGAGCCTACAGCTGCAGATATTTACAGAGATATTTTATTTGAAGATACGAAGTTAGATCCAAAAAGGGTTTTAGAGGACTATATACCAAAACTAATTACCCAAAGCACCAAAATGCCTATCTTTAAGTATATAAAACAAATGCAAGTCAGAGGCGAGCCAGTAGTGTTGTGCGATAAAATCAATGCCCTAGTAAATGATTTTAGACAAAGAGGGGCTACAGCCCTATACAGCAACACCGACAAGAAAAAGATCAATAAATACGGTGCCGCATATATGGGGAAAACCATAAACGATTTAGTCGATACTGAAAACAATAACGACCCATTGCCTCCACACAAGGCCTATACTTTTGTGTATCTATTGCAAATAGAAAATATAAATTTAGATGACTTTTACCGGCTTTTATGCAGAACACTGGAAGAGAAAAGCTCTATAATAAACGACAGTTTTTTTAAGAAAATGATAAGGCTGTATGATTATTTAAAATATGGAGTATAGATCGTAGCCCCACCCCTTGCCTATTAGCCCATTATCATCTAGGATAGTCCGCCCAGGTAGTCAGCGAGGCATTGCACTCTCTATTTGTAATTCTAACAAAAAAGAGTAAATGATTGCATAAAATTAAATTAAATTAAAAGAATTAAAAAGAAATGAAAGCTATTTTATTATTAATAATGCTGCATGCGTCGCTTTTTGCTTTCCCTGCTAAAGTTATAAAAATATCTGACGGCGACACTATCACTGTGCTAAGTGGCAAAGAGCAAACAAAGGTCAGACTATACGGCATTGACGCTCCAGAAAAAAAGCAAGACTACGGACAAAAATCAAAACAATTTTTAGCCAGCCTGATCGCAGGGCAAGTGGTAGAAGTAGAGCAAAAGGGCAAGGATAGATACAAACGCACGCTAGGCATTATTTACTATAAAGGGCAAGATATAAACGCTCAAATGGTGCTAAACGGCTACGCTTGGGCTTACGTCAAATACTCAAGAATGTATGTAGATCAAGAGAAAACAGCGCGTGAGAATAAGCGAGGACTTTGGCAGAGTAGTAATCCTACTCCGCCGTGGGTGTGGCGAAAATTAAGATAAATTGTTGGTATTGTTTTTTAATATTTGTTGTCCTATTGGGGTGTTAATTGGCACAAGAGTTTTAGCTCCACACACTGGACAAACATTTTCTTTTTTTCCTATTAGAAAATAAACGATCAAGCCCAATCCCATACTAATAAATATAAAAATTATCCAAAACCATCCCATCGAATACTTTCTTTTAAAATGTGCACCTGTTCTTGAATGGCAAGTGGTGCAAATATAATCTCCCCCGTCATTACTATTTGTCTGATTTGTTATACTTGTTGTTTTCTTTTTAAATAAAATTTTTAAAATTAAAAAAAATAAAATAACCCCCAATATTACCTGTATATTCTCAAGTGCACTGTGAAGCTCTTTATTTGTCAAATCACTTTCTGCCCCAAATAGTGCTATTTGTGTTGCAAACAACAATAAAGCTAATATTTTTTTCATGTAATCCCCTTAAAAAATTTAACAAAAATTATACCACAAAAATATTTTTAGTAAGTGTATTTAATATCCACTTTTTTAAGCTTTATTTAAGTGGTATTATACTACACTTCTTTCATCGAAACAAAAAACCTTAAAGCCCTGACAGACATCAGGCAGGAGCCCCACTCCTAGCTAGAGTTTAGCTGAAGCTACGCGGTAACCCGAGTATAGCGGACATAATGTTATACCCATCGCCAGCCCTGATTTAGGATAGTTTTTCACAGGGTTATCAATAAAACGAAAAACACCACTTTTTCTAATAAAAGCCTTGCTTGCTTGGAGTAGGCGAAAGCCTGCTAACATTTTTCATATAAAAAATTTTCCTTTAAAGTTGCTTTTGCAAGCTAAATTAATTTTTAACATCTAGTCGGCGGTGGCGAGCAAGGTTTCTATTAGAAAAAGGAGCTAAAAATGAAAAAGATAATTAGATTTTTTCGCATAGTTTTCAGTAATGGCGGCGAGATAAAGAATATCGCCTATCTAAATATCAAAAGGAGTTAAAAATGAGTTTGAGCTACGACCTAGCACGTGCCGAAAGTGACGTGGCACATATAAATTTAAATCAAAAGTTTGACTATTTAATAACCGACATCAGATATGTATATAACCTCCACCGCTACACATTTAAAAACTCCCTTGGCGAAAACAGCGGTGAAATAGTTGATCTGCTTATTGAGCATTGTAAAAAAGACTTTTTCGCCTACGCAGCACTTGTCTATGTGCTATGCGTTGAAGCTGAAATGAGCAATGAGGCAGTCTTAAGCTATACAACTACCTACAAACAAACACTGAAAAAACTACGAGAGGAGGCCCAAAGAGATGCGATACTCCACACTAAAGAGGCTTGTTAAGTACTATGGCGAGCCAAATATGACTGTAGGCGAGTTTTTAGAGATTATAAAAAGGATTAAATAATGGCAAATTTTAAAAAATACTGCCCTAATGTATGGGTGGCAGAATGCGACGAAAAGCACAATAAGGGCGAAATAATAACTCTTGAAACACAATACGGCAAAGAGGTGTATTGCAAAATTTATAACTTGGTAGCCGAAAAAAATAACAAATTTTATTATTCGATTGTCCGCCTAGAGGAGTTAAGTTATGCTGAAAGAAAAGCCGACAAATATAGAAATTCGCAGGCTTTACACGAAGCAAAAAGCCATGAGTGGCACAAAAAAAGCCAAGAAGGGGCGGAGTTTTTAAGGCTAGCCGAGCCAATAAAAGTCGGACATCACAGCGAAAAAAGACACAGAGCGTTGATAGATCGGAATTGGCGCAGGATAGGAAACGCTGTAAAAGAAGAGGATATAGCTGACAAGAAAGCAGCTAGGGCGCAGTATTGGGAAGAAAAAGCGCAGGAGATAAATCTCTCAATGCCACAAAGTTTAGAGTATTTTTCTAAACAATTAGAAAAAGCCAAAACTCGCCAACAAGGGCTAAAGGACGGCACAATAAAAAGAGAGCATAGTTACAGCTTAACCTATGCGACAAAAGCAGTAAAAGACCTAACGGCAAAATTAGAATTAGCTCATAAATTATGGGCTTAAACCATTGTTAAAAAATTGAGAAATTTTTAACATAAAAGATAAATACGTTAAAAAAAGGATAAAAAATGGAATTAATTGTAACTTATGAGGCACAAACAGCAGATAGTCAAAAATTGACTACTAATTTTGAGGAACTAAAAGCTGAAGCTAGTAGGCAGGTAGAAAAATATTCTATCAATGTAACTGAGGAAAACATCCCTGAAGCCAAAAAGGTGATGGCAAATTTTAACAAGGTTAAAACAGAGATTGGCGAGCGATATAAATTTTATATTGATAAAATTTCAGCACCAGTAAATCAACTAAAAGCCGAGAAAAAAGAGATCGAAGCTATCATCACGGACGGCCGCCAAAAGATAGCAGACGGCGTGGCAAATTTTGAAAACGCCAAGCTTGAAGCAATCGCTGCAAGGATAGCTGAATATACAAAAGCTCTTTGCGATGAAAAAGGGCTAAATTTTGAAAGAATAAATACATCCGATCTAATTAAATTAAGCGCGGTAACATCTGCTGGAGCTCTAGCAAAAGCCACAAAAGAGGCGATTGAGGCAAAAATACAATCTCTTGAAAACGAAATCTTGCAGGCCAAGCTCGCAGAGCAAGAAAAAGCGGCTAGAGATGCCGAAATAGCAGCTCAAGCAAGACGTGAAGCAGAGGAGCGAGCAGCGAGAGAGAAAGCAGAGCTAGAAGCAAAAGCCGCACAAAGAGAGGCTGAGCTACTAGCAAGAGCCGAAAGAGAAAAACAAGAAGCTATCGAGCGCGCAAAAGCCGAGCAAGCAAGCCCACAAGCTTTTTATGACGCACAACGTGAAATTTTGCAAAAACCACGCGAAGCCGAAAACGGCAAGGCTATCTACACTATCCGCGCTGAGTTTGAGGTCAAAGCTCCAGCAAACGCTCCGCACGACAAGCTAACGGACAAGATCAAAGAGATGTTAGCCGCGGCGGGCATAACCAATCTAAGTAAAATTGAGGTGTTAAATGCTTGAAATTAGTTTTGATGAAGCGGCAGAAGACAACAAAAATATTAGTAATAAAGAATACCACGCACGCCCTGAAATATCAAAGAGTGACCTCGACCTACTTGCACGTAGCCCTTTGCACTTAAAAATGAAAAATGAGCTTAGGAGTGAGCCTACAAAGGCTTTGCTTCTAGGCTCTGCGGTGCATAAGCTAGTGTTAGAGCCAAAAGATTTTTCAAATGAGTTTTGCGTAGAGCCTGACGTTGATAAACGCACCAAAGAGGGCAAAGCGATCTATAACGATTTTTTAGAAAATTTAGGCGATAAACCCCCGCTTGATCTTGATATTTTTGGCTCAGCCGTAGAAATAGCAAACTCGGTTAATTCTATGCGTGAAACAGCTATGTTTTTAAGAGACGGACTGGCTGAACAAAGCTATTTTAGTGAGATAAATGGTGTTGCGGTTAAATGTCGCCCTGATTTTTATAATGAGAAAATGGGTGCAGTAATTGATCTAAAAACAACTTCTGACGCTTCGGCTAGTGGCTTTGCTAGATCGGTAGCTAGTTTTAATTATCACGTGCAAGCAGCGTTTTACAGCGATATTTTAAGAAGCTTAGGCAAAGAAGTAAATTATTTCTTGTTTATCGCCGTTGAAACGAAAGCCCCTTATTTTGTAGGCTTTTATGAGCTTGACGCCGCAGCAATAGAACAAGGACGGAAAACATATCTTGAATTGCTAGAGCTTTACAAATATTGCCGTGAGCGTGACGAGTGGTGGGGCTATGCAAAAAAAGACGGCGACAAGATAAATGCGGTGCAAACTTTGAGCCTGCCAGCGTGGAAATTTTACGAACAGATAGCATAAATTTGAAAGGATAAAAAATGAAAATAACAACAACGATACTAGCCGTTCACGAAAACGGCGGGGAAGCGTTTGAGTGGGCTATTAGCCCCATATTGGCAGCTCGCGCAATGGACGGGCTCGCCAAAGGATATGACGTAATCGCACACGTCCACAATCTTGACGGCGTAGCTACGGTAAAAATTGTCGGCGCATATTTCGCACCAAAAGGTCAGCACAAAAAAGTGCTTGATATTGAGTTCTTTGCCGCAGGCTCTTGGCAAGGTGAGAACGAACAAAGGGGGCAAGAAAAATGAAAGAGGAAAAAGTTTTGTATCTAGTTAAAAAGCTAGAAAAAAATATCAAAAAAGAGATTTTTAGCATTTTTGATTATATGTTTTACGACTGCGAAGATGATAGAAATTACGAGTATGAGGTAGCTTACGATTTAAACCATGACGAAAAAAGCCAAAAATGCAGTCCTTGCTTTTACGTTTATTATGGGGATTATCGGAAAAGTAATGAGTATAAATTTAACGACAACGACAGATCTACCGCAAAATATAAACACGACGATGAAGCTATACAGACCAGTTGCTATTTTGAAGCCGCAAACAGAAACGATGATTATTTGGATAGCTCTAGGGTTGCGGCTTATGCTTTAGCTAGGCTTATGCATTTTTCTAAAAAGTATGACAAAAAACTAAAAAAAAGGACAGACAATGAGTAACGACCTAATAACAGCAGAAGTGCAGCGGTTTGAATTAGAACAACGCAAGGCAAAAGCTTTTAGTTTGTCAGCCTTCTTCCCAAAACACTTATGGGGGCAAGGTCAAAACGCAGCGCAAATATCAGTGGCAAACGCAACTATTGTCTATGACATAGCCTACCGAATGAATTTAAGCCCACTTGAGGTAGCGCAAAGTATTTTCATCATACAAGGCAAACCTAGCTTTGAAACAAAATTTTTAGTCGCGCGGCTAAACACGAGCGGACTTTTAAAAGGCAGGCTTAATACGATCGTATCCCAAGACGGGCAAAGCGCATATTGCGAAGCGATAGACGCCCAAACGGGCGCAGTCTTAAGAGGCACTACGATCACTATGGAAATGGCAAAGCGCGAGGGCTGGCTAGGCAAAAACGGCTCAAAATGGCAAACGATGCCGACGCTAATGCTAAAGTACCGCGCACAAAGCTTTTTCATAAATGAGTTTTTCCCCGAGGTCAGGTTAGGACTTCGCACAAAAGAGGAAATACAGGACATAGTAGATGTCGAGGAAGTGCAAAAAGATACTTTTAAGCCCGAACCGACGCAAAACCTAAACGAGCTTTTGAGTAGTTCGGAAAAACCGAACAGCTCAGTTGGTGCAAAAAATTCACAAACTGAATACATCGAAGCCGCGCCCCTTGAAGTTGAAATCGCAACTGTAAAAGAAAATTTGACAGTTGAACCAATGCCTCACGATCTATTACAAAGCGAGCTGGTAAAAAGAGGGGCTAGTGAAACAGAGGCTGAAAAATTAGTTGAGAGGTTAAGCATTGATGACGCTACTGCCTATTTAAACGACCCAAGCAGTATAGACAATTTAATAGAGAATTTAAAGGATAAATAATGAATGTAGGCTATTTTAAAAATCAAACTTTCAAAGCTCAAGACGGCAAAGAAGCAAAATTTATAGGGGGGCATGATAAACATGCCCTTTTTACGCCCTATTGAGTGTGGGCTGATCCCAACTCCTGATGAGGAGCTAGCTAAAAATCAAAACGCCCCAATATATAAAATAGTGCTTTTTAAACCTAAAAATTACGAGGGAGCAAGGCAAATTATAGGCGGTATATGGAACGCGGTAAGCAATGACGGAAAGATAAATTATTTTAAAGGGCATATAGAAACGCCTCTAGTAGCTGGCGGTCGCATTTATTTAGCGTTATTTACTCCAAAAGAACCTAATGGGTTAATGCTTGAAGCTACTTGGAGCGCACCAAAAAGAAACAATAACTCCCACACGCCACAAGCTAGCGAGAGTGCAAGCGATGAAATAGATGTTAGCCAATATTGCGATAGCGATGAAATACCATTTTAAGAGGCGGTTATGACTTACGGCGAAGCAATTATGAGCGCAAAAGATAAGATGAAGCTAGTAAAAGGCACGTTTAAAATAGGCGTACCACTGCCACAGCGGTTAAACTTTGAAAGTGCGATGAAATACTACTGCGAAAAACTAGATCACTACTGGCTTAGCAAAATCGAGCTAAGTCCAGCCTCTAAATTTTCAAAGCAAGAGGTGCTACAAATACTAAAAGGCAAAAACCTAAATGGAGCGAGCGATGACAACGGCTGAGATAAAAGACGCTGCTATTTTTATAATGGCATACTCATTCCTCAAAATGGATAGCACCGAGGAGCTAGGGCTATTTATCAATAAAAAAGCGAGCAAATTTATTGATGAGCTAATAGAGGCGATGACGCCAATAGTAGGACACTATCACGCTTTTAAAAGGCGGATAGAAACTCAAATAAATGCTTTGGATAATAAGGCGAGTATTGTCAAGCAAAGCTTTAGCACGACAGCTCCACAACTAGCGTGCGATCTGCTTTATTTGCGTTTAGCACCAAATGAACGCAAAGGGCAAAGGCTGGCACCAATACTGGCTAGTTTTTACGCGGAGAATAAAGACAAGATAGCGTATATATCGAACAAAAGTTGCGATACGAAATACCGTAAAGAGGCAGAGGATAGCCAAACGCTGGCTTATTTTTATATTGAGAATATTTGAAAGGGTAACAATGAAAATTTTTTTAAGAGAAGTTTGCTGCTCACTGGTGGCTTTTGACAAAGCCTCTCCGCTAGCAAACTGTATCATAGTGATACTTGCCTTTGTTGGCAGTTTGACATTTCTATTTACCGCAGTTTTCTACCTTACTGACGGTGTTATATTTTGGCGAGGAGTGCACGTGATAGCGTTGTCCTTGTTGTTAACAATGGCAATACTATTTATTGACGCATATATTAGGAAAAATGCAGAACATAAAAACACTAAAAATTAAGGGAGAGATAATGAAAAAGATAACACTAGAAGAAAAGATAAAGCTTATCACAGCTTATGCAGAGGGTAAGCCTGTGGAAGCCTATGATACCATTTTTCGACGCTGGTTTGAAAAAGGCACGGATACTTGGGATTTTGATAGAGAGGAATACAGGATAAAACCTAATGAAGCTGCTAAGTTTGAAGTAGGAGATGTCCTTGTTTTAAGAAGTGATGTAGATACACCAGATGTTACTACCTATGAGATTAGAGAGGTAAACCAATACTATTATAGGTTTAGTGATAAAAGTCTACACCCAATAGAAGAAGTAGAGAAAAAGTTTATCAATATTAAGGACGTCTTGTGGTACTTTGAAGTCTTTGACTTTATCTCTAAAGAGCCTCATATATACCCTACTAGGATTACTATGAGTGATATTAACAAGAAGCTTGCACCATATCACGATACTCTTAGCTGGAAACCTATCTACGCTCTTGGATTTAAACTAAAGGAGAACTGATGAAAGACATATATGAAAGCGTCTTAGTATGTATAGTGGTAGCTGTAACTTGTGTAGGTGCAATGTTAATAGTAGCCTTTAATTTTTTAAGCAAGCTAGTTTATTACATAGGGCTTGGTATTTTCTTTTTGTATACGTTCTTTGTAACTTTACCTTTTCTTATATTATATAGGTTTAAGGAGTTTAAAAAAGACCCTAAAGGCTTCATAAAGAAAAAAGTAATAGATGTAACTGCTCGTTTTGCAGAGGGGGGATAATATGAGAGAGATTAAATTTAGAGCATTTTTATGCTCCAGCCAAAGATTATTAAACGGGATAACGTTAGGATATAAAAAATTTCCGAGGGGAATATATGAAATAATATATATAAATCTCGCGAGCGAAACAGTTACGCTTTGGAGTGAAAAAGAGCAAACAAGTTTCGAGGTCTCTTTTCGCAAAGTTAAGATTATGCAATATACTGGTCTAAAGGACAAAAACGGCAAAGAAATTTATGAGGGCGATATTGTCAAATTTAATTCATGCGCCCCTTACCCGCTAGATAATAATTTAGAAGATGGACAAATGGGAACTATTGTGTTTTTCTTATCAGAGTTCTTGGTAAAGCCCCTAAATGATGATGGTCCTAATTTTATCCTAAACGAGCTTGGCGATTGGGTAGTCATCGGTAATATTTACGAAAACAAGGAGTTGCTAAATGAGTAGCCCAGAAAGAGAAAAACATTTAGCAGCCCTTGCAAGTTTAGAGGCGTTTTGCGAGGCACACAATGAAAAAATAAATTTAGTTGAGCGAATACAAGCTCTTTTATTTAAATGTGACGTCCGCTATTTACGGCACGCATTGCGAGATTTGAAAGATTATATTAAGGAGAGGAAATGAGCGATACATTTATTACGCGCGATGAAGCCTTAAAAGAGCTAGGCATCTCTGCACGATCACTTTATGACAAAGTGAAACAAGGTGCAATAATCGCCAACAAAATAAACTCCAGGGTAATTTATTACTCCCTAAAATCTATACGTGCCTACAAATCAGGCAAAGCCACCCAAGCTATCTAAATAATCACTCCACCACTGCATAAGCTTAGCTCTTGCTTTTAGGTTTTTGGCGTGGTTGTATGCGTCTTTAACCTTGTTACTTTCAACGTGAGCGAGGCAAAGCTCGATAACATCACTATTGCAGCCGTGCTTATCAATGTTTTCGTTGGCGATCGTGCTAAACGTAGCTCTAAAGCCGTGTGGCGTTACCGTCTCTTTGTTAAAGCCTAAATTTCTAAGCATTATGCGGATAGTATTATCACTTAACGGAGCGACGTTTGATTTTATGGACGGAAAAATTAACTCACTTTTTAAAGGCAAGCGCTCACGATATGTTTTTAATAGGTTGATTACACTTTTACTTAAAAACACTTCGTGGGGCTTTGCCATTTTCATCTCGTCTGCTGGGATATGCCAAAGGCAATTTTCAAAATCTATCTGCGACCACTTGGCATTTCTAGCGTTTTGCCCTCTTACTGCGGTATATAGTTGAAATATCGCACATGTTTTTACTCTTATATCTCCAAAATAATCTCTTATCGCCATTAATACGGCTCTTATTTCATCATCATTTTTTAAGTATGCAAAATGTTTCACTTCTCTACGCCCTAGTAGAGTTTTTTTGTCAATATCTGCTATTATATTGTGATCTACATACTCGTGCAATAGAGCATATTTGAAAAAGCCGTTTAATATACTTAACACTCTATCGGCTGTTTCTAGTTTTTCATCCTCTAGTAGTGGGCTAATGGCAGCTATTATGTCTCTTCTGCTTATCTCTTTTATATCCATTTCGCCAAGTTTTGGCAATAATAACGTTTCAAACCGCCTTTTTACCCAAAACTGCTGCTTCTCACTCAACTTACTTTTTGTTTTATACCACGCTTCAAAAACTGCTTTAAATTTTGTTTTTTCTGCTGTTTGTGTTAGGCTCTCGCCTTGATTGAGTTTTGATCTTAGCTCACTTCTTTTATCTCTTGCTTCGCTTAGGCTTATTTCATCGTATTTCCCAAGAGTTAGGCGGTGCCGCTTTCCGTTTTCTCTAAACTCGTACATAAAAAACTTTGTGCCATTTGGCATTATCTTAATTAGCAGGTTATCACCGTCGCTGATAAAATATGGCTTCTCTTTGGCTTTTAGATTTTTAAACTGTGTGATCGTTAATTGGCGTGATAACTTAGGCATTTATAATCCTTTTTGGCTGACTATTTTTATATTTTTAGCTACTTTTTTAAAAGCGATCAGCCAAAAGTCAGCTAAAAAGTCTTTGCTATTACTTGCTTTTTGTTTCTTTTTATTGCCGTAAGTTTATGAGATAATGCTTTAAATTATTGTTAAAATCGAGATTTTATTGCTGTAATTTGCTTAATAATTCTATGTATTTCTTAATATGGTGGCGGGTAGAGAGAGATTCGAACTCTCGGTGAGTTGCCCCACACACGCGTTCCAGGCGTGCTCCTTAAACCGCTCGGACATCTACCCATGAAGAAGTGGAATTATATCTTTATTTGCTTAATGCTTGGTTTTTAAAGTTTAGCCCCAAGATAACGACATCTTTGTACTTGCCATCCATCAGACAAATACTGGGCAATTCACCCCATTTTTCAAAGCCAAATTTTAAAAATAGCCCAAGGCTTGCTTTATTTTTGCTAAAGATTAGTGCGATGATATTTTTTAAATTTAGCTTCTTTACTTCATCTAGGCTGTGGGCTAAAAGCTGCTTGCTAATGCCCATGTCAAGAGCCTTTTTAGCGACATATATGCTTATCCCTACGCTTATATCGTAAGCGATCTTGGGATTAAAGTCACTTAGCGAGCAGTAACCTAAAATTTCACCATTTTCTTTATAGACAAAGATTGGGCGAGAGTTGTTGTGAACTTTAAACCAAGACTCTTGCTAACTAGCCGAATATCAGCGGTCATAGTTTTTTAAAATGTACTAGTTATAAATTTGAGCAACCATTTCAAGATCGCTCAAATTTTTTGAAGCCTAGCCTTTTTTGGCTGCTTGATATACTGGCTCAAGCTTTGCTGCGATCTCTTTTAAGTCCTTGATCCTGCTCTCATTTGATGGGTGAGTGCTTAAAATTTCAGGCACCTTTCCGCCACTCATCTTGCTCATTTTTACCCAGACTTCGACCGCTTCTTTTGGATCGTATCCGGCTCTTGCCATTAGCTCAGTACCGATATGATCAGCCTCAGTTTCGTGAGATCGTGAAAATGGCAGAGATATGGTGTATTCGCTAGCTAAATTTAGAGCATTAGCTCCAAGATCGCCAAGGCCAGTAGCTGTAGCTATTGCAAAGATGCCGATACTTTTCATCTGATCAGCACTTGCTTGCTCTCTGCTGTGCTCCCTAAGAGCGTGTGCGATCTCGTGTCCCATGACTGCAGCTAGCTGTGCATCTGTTAAATTTAGCCTTTTTATGATGCCACTATAAACGACTATCCTGCCACCTGGCATACACCAAGCATTTAGCGTATCCTCGTTAATAACATTTACTTGCCACTTCCATTTTAGAGCGTCATCTCTAAAAACACCAGTTTGAGCGATGAGCCTTTTAGCGATATCTTGAACTCTTTTTGTAAGGATTGGATCGACATTTAGCTCGCCTTTACTTCTAGCAGCTGTTAGCGTCTTGACGTAGGCTTGGGCCGAGCTTTGCTCCATAGCTTCTGATGAGACTAACATAAATTGCTTACGATCAGCACCAACAACGCCTGCTTTTGTAACGCTTGAACAGCCAGTAAAGAGCAAGCTAGTCGCTAACAATGTAAGTAAAAATTTTTTCATTTTTATCCTTTTTGGACTAAAATTTTGCGTATTATAGCCTGAGTTAGATATGCATTGTTAAACGAAGGGCGAAATTTAAATTTTGCGATTTTTACTATTTTTCAAATTTTAAAATTTGTCTGACGCTTGCCTGATGATAAAGCGCATGCAGTGCGCCAGCACGATTGCATGCCACTCCTAACGTGCGAGGGGTTTAGGGGATTTAAAAAGGGGGATAAGGGGACGGCTTCGTAATTCAAGTCCCCCTTGTCTCCCTTTTAAATAAAAAGAAATTTAAGAATTTAATAAAGCTATTTTGCAAATTTTAAACTTTCATTCACCCCTAATAATTAACTACTAAAATTTGGCTTCGCTTATCGCTTAGCTCAAATTTTAGAGCCGAAATTACTCGCTCATGAAATTTTAAAATTTACTAGAGTTTATTTGGTATGTAAATTTACCCTTACGCCTTATAGTTTATATTTCTCTCAAATTCTCTCAAACGTTTATTTACAGATCTTAGCTCTGTTATCGTCGTCCAGTTGTCGATAAAGACGCTAAAACTCTCTCTGACTTGCGAGAAAGCGTTGCTAGCTTGTATAAGCACACCAAGCGTTATAACACCGCTAAATAGGCCATTTCCCATAATGATATAAGGTACGATGACAAGAATTTGTGAAAATGAGATGAGCCAAAGGTTAAAGTAGCCGTAGTGCAAAAATAGTTTGTAGTAATTTAACTTTACGCCCGTAAAAAGCTCTAGCATGATGTTTGGTTGGCAAAATTTAGACTTATCATCTTCGCCGTAAACTAGCTCTTTTCTAAACGCCGCTTCTGCTTTTTGGTTGTTATACTCGATATGCGGGAGTTTAATGCCCACAAACCACGAAATAATTAAGCCACCGATGCTAATTATTAAAGCGATATAAACAAGTGAGCCTTCGATATCTTTGATGTAAGGTAAACTCACACTCTTACTTAGCTCCCAAAGCACTGGTATAAAGGCAATTAGCGTCATGATCGCTCTTAAAACCTGCACGCCAAGGCTTTCCATTATTTTGGCAAAGCGGTAGACATCTTCTTGGATACGCTGCGAACTACCTTCGATGTCACTTTTGCAGTTTTGCCAAAATTTTAGATATCTAAACGTCATCGCCTCTCTCCAGCGAAAGACCCAGTGGCTAGCAAAAAACGAGATCACAGTATAAGTCACGACGTAAGGCATAGCGATTTTTATAAAGTTAAAAATTTCTCGCCAAAACTCACTTACATCATGATCTTTTGAGTTTTGCACGATGTCGTAGAAATTTTTATACCACTCGTTAATGCGGACATTTAAATGAGTTTGATAAACAAGTAGCAAGATGATAAATAGTGCCCCGCCATAAGCCCAGCGTGCCCATTTTTTATCTTTAAAAAATGATGAAAACATAAAGTGCCTTTTATAAATTTTGGCGAATTATAGCAAGCAATATTAAGCATTTATATAAAATTTAAATGTGAGCTATATCATTTTGCAAATTTTATGTAAAGGAAAATGATGAAGAAATTAGCATTTTTGGCTCTTGGCTTTTTTGCAACATTTGCGTTCGCGGCTGATATGAAGGTCTATAAAAGCCCAACTTGTGGATGCTGTACTAGTTGGGGTGAGGCGATGCAGAAGGCTGGATTTAGCGAAGAGGTCATAAAAGTAGATGATATAGCTAAAGTTAAGAAAGAATTTAACGTACCGCTAGAGCTTTCAAGCTGCCATACAGCTATCGTTGATGGCTACGTCGTTGAAGGTCACGTTCCAGCCGATGAGGTAAAGCGCCTACTAGAGCTTAAGCCAAAAGATGTAGTTGGTATCGCAGTACCTGGCATGCCGATGGAGAGTCAAGGCATGGAACAAGGCAGTAAAGCCGAGCAATACGATGTTATTTTATTTAAAAAAGATGGCTCACAAGAAATTTTTGCCACTTATATTGGCACAAAAAAACTAAGATAACTTCAAAAATTTTTAAATTTAGCTTATTTTTTGGTGAGCTAAATTTAAAAAGAAATTCCCTTACTTACGGCTATGATACAAAGTAGAAATGTTAGCGGGACGTAGATAAATTTGCCAACAAAATACCAGAAGTTACCATAAGATTTATTTGCTCCAGAATTTATCTCATCTAAAATTTCATCTTTTTTAATAATCCAAAACCAAGAAATAGCACCGATTACTGCACCGATTGGAATAATATAGATCGACACAAAGTCCATCCAAGGCCCCCAACTGCTAATAGGCTCCATAAATGCTCCTATGCCAAAGCAAACTGCACAAAGTAGCGTGAGTGTCCAAAATCTATTAAGAAACGGAAATTTATGCATAAGCGACTCAGCCACGACCTCAAACATATTTTGAAGTGAGGTGATACCGCCAAAGATGACTGCTGTAAATAGTATGATCGCAAAAATTTGACCGCCGATCATATTTTGTAAAATTTTTGGAAGCGTTACAAAAAGTAGCTTTGGACCTTCGGCTGGATCCATAGCATAGGCAAAGACCGCTGGGATCATAACAAGAGCCGCCACAAGAGCCGCAATAGTATCAAAAAAGGCCGTAGTTTTAGCACTCTCAACGATATCTTCATCTTTTGAAAGGTAAGCCCCATAAACTATCATGCCAGATCCTGTGATAGAGAGTGAGAAAAAGGCTTGACCCATCGCAGAAACCCATACCATTGGGTCTGCAAGCTTACTAAAGTCAGGGATAAAAAGGAATTTATATCCATCAAATGCATTTGGTAGCATTGCGACATTTATAGCCAAAATGCTAAACAATACGAAAAACAGTGGCATCATTATTTGATTTGTTTTTTCAATACTTTTTGCCCCAAAAAATAGTGTAAGAAGCGTGCCAACAACGATGATAAAATGATAAGGCAAGACTGAGTAATCTTGAAGTGCAAATGAGTTAAACCAAACATTCGTATCAACGCTCATAAATGAGCCAGTAAGCGCCTGAGTAAGGGCTTTTAGTACGTAGGCGATGATGACTGCGTAGCCGATGGCTATACAAAGTGAGCCAGCAAGCGGAAGCCAGCCAATAATACTACCAAATACGCCTAAATTTCTACTTTGCCAAGCATATTTATATGATCCAAGCGTACCAGTTTTTGCACGTCTGCCAATCGCATACTCCGCACTTAGACCAACGTATGAAAAAAGAGCTATGAAAAAAACATAGATGAGTAAAAACGCTGCACCGCCATTTGTGCCAAGTTTGTAAGGAAAGCCCCAGACATTTGCCATGCCAACTGCTGATCCAACACAGGCCAATATAAAGGCCCAACGCGATGAAAAATTCTTTTTGCTCATTGTAAAATCCATAAATTTAGTGATGAAAATAATGTTATCAAAATATGATTTAAGAACTTTTTATAAATCTTAAATTTAAGAAATGTTGTTACTTTTGGGCGTGGATAATTTGACCGCTAAATATAAATTCGCTATAATCAGGCAAAAATTTTTAACTCTTAAGGATCATAATTGAACCCCAGTAGCGATAATTCGCTTTTAATGGTAATACTTGCCATTGTATTCATTTTACTAAATGCCTTTTTTGTTTTATCAGAATTTTCTCTTGTTAAAGTTCGTAAGTCTAGACTTGAAGAGCTTATCAAAGAGAAAAAGCCAAACGCTCAGCTTGCTTTCGAGATGTCGAACAAGCTTGATACTTATCTTAGTGCCACTCAGCTTGGTATCACACTAAGCTCACTTGCTCTTGGTTGGATCGGTGAGCCAGCAGTCGCAAGACTTATAGAAGCTCCACTTAAAAATTTCTTCAACTTTAGCGATATATTAGTTCATACGGTTGGTTTTGCGATTGCATTTACGCTCATTACGCTACTTCATGTTGTAATGGGTGAGCTTGTGCCAAAGTCAGTTGCTATCGCAAAGGCTGAGACTTCAGTACTAAAAATTGCTCGCCCACTTCACTTTTTCTGGGTTCTGTTTTCGCCTGTAATTAAGCTTTTTGATATTTTAGCGACCATTGGACTTAAAATTTTAGGTATCCAGCCAGCTAAAGAAAATGAGCTAGCGCACTCTGAAGAAGAGATAAAAATCATCGTTGGTGAGAGCTTAAAGGGCGGCGTGCTTGATAGCTTTGAGACTGAGATCATTAAAAATGCAGTCGATTTTAGTGACACAGTTGCAAAAGAGATCATGACGCCAAGGCGCGATATGATCTGCATAAATAAACAAAAGAGCTTTGAAGAGAATTTGCAAGTCGTATTTGAATCAAAATACACTCGCTTTCCTTATATAGACGGCTCAAAAGATATCATTTTGGGCATGATACACATTAGAGATATTTTGCAGCTCCACTTTAGTAAAGATAAAGAGAAGAGTTTTGATTCAATTGTTCGTAAATTTGTCATCGTGCCTGAGAGCCTTTCTATTTCAAAAGTGCTTGTAATGATGAATAAAGAGCAAATTTCGGCTGCACTCGTAGTTGATGAATATGGCGGCACAGCCGGACTTCTTACGATGGAAGATATAATGGAAGAGGTGCTTGGTGATTTTAATGACGAGCATGATGAAGTCGATCAGCACTACAAAAAGATAAATGACAATATTTATGAATTTCAAGGCAGATACGATCTAGAGAGCGTTGAAGAGGTTCTTGGTATAAGCTTTGATGAAGAGACAGATCAAGTTACAATCGGTGGATATGTCTTCAACTTAATCGGTCGTTTGCCAGTTGTGGGCGATAAGATCGAGGATGAAAACTGCTACTACGAAGTAAGAAAGATGGATGGAGCTAGTATCTCACGCGTAAAAGTTAGAAAAAAGATAAAAAATGAAGAGGAGAGCATTCAATCTTAAATTTATATATTTATGGCTTAAATAAGCCATGTTATGTAAATTTCTATCAATATTGTGATGCTCTAGGCTCAATTTCGCCACCATTTATTTCATTAAATTTGTTTTAGACAAGTCTTCTAGTTGTGGCCAAACAAAATAAACTCATATAAATTTTTTCGAGTAGATATACAGCAGTAAAATTTAATCTTAAATTTTAAATATAGTTAATATAATTAAAAATTGTTTTTTATGAGGAGTAAAGATGAGAATAATAAATGTAAAAGATATAAGAGAAGTCGTTGCCAAGCTTTGCAAACAGGCCTGTTATGTTGTGACGCCAGATTTAAAGGCTGCTTTTACAAAGGCTCAAAGTAGCGAAAGCTCGTCGCTTGGCAAAGATATTTTGGGCAAAATTTTACAAAATGCTAAGCTTGCGGAAGAGGGCGTTGCACCTATCTGCCAAGACACCGGTATGACGGTTGTTTTCGTGCAGATCGGCCAAGATGTGCATATTGAAGGTGGTTATATTGAAGATGCGATAAATGAGGGTATTGCGGAAGGCTACACTGAAGGTTATCTAAGAAAGTCAGTCGTTGCTGAGCCACTATTTGAGAGAAAAAATACCACAAATAACACTCCAGCTGTCATTCACACTAGAATCGTGCCAGGAGATAAGCTAAAGATAAAAGTAGCTCCAAAAGGGTTTGGTAGTGAGAATAAATCAGTTTTAAAAATGCTTGTGCCAGCTGATGGTATAGAGGGTGTAAAAAAAGTCTTTTTAGAAGCTGTAAAATATGCTGGACCAAACGCCTGTCCTCCACTAACAATAGGTGTTGGCATAGGCGGTACGATGGATAAGGCAGCAATTTTAGCAAAAGAGGCGGCAGTTCGTTCAGTCGATAGTAAAAATTCTGATCCAAGATATGCCAAATTAGAAGACGAGCTACTAGAGCTTGCTTGTAAAACCGGCGTTGGTCCTCAAGGGCTTGGTGGCGATACTACTGCCGTAAAAGTAAATGTCGAGTGGTATCCAACCCACATAGCAGGTCTTCCTGTTGCTATAAACATCAACTGCCACGCTGCGCGCCACGCAGATGCCGAGCTTTAAGGAGAGAAAATGTCAGAAGTAAAAAGAATAACAGCACCATTTGATAAAGAGGTAGTAAAAAGCCTAAAAGCAGGCGATAACGTCCTAATATCAGGCACTATCATAGCAGCTCGTGACGCTGCACATAAGGCACTTACTGAAACATTGGCGCGCGGAGAGAAGCTACCAGTTGAACTAAAGGGTGAGACTATCTACTATGTCGGACCAACTCCAGCTAAACCAAATCAAGCTATCGGCGCAGCAGGCCCAACAACAAGCGGCAGAATGGATAAATACACCCCAACTATGATAAATGAAGTTGGTATAAATGGTATGATCGGTAAAGGCTACAGGAGTGACGCAGTAGTCGATGCTATGAAAAAATCATGCTGTGTTTATATGGTTGCTATCGGTGGTATCGGAGCGCTCATTAGCCAAAGTATCAAAAAATATGAGGTACTGGCTTATCCAGAACTAGGACCAGAGGCAGTTGCAAGGCTTACAGTTGAGGATTTCCCAGCAATAGTTGCCATTGACTGCGAGGGCAATAACTTCTACGAAGTTGGCCAAGCTCCTTACAAAAAGATATAAATTTATCCCGCTAGCAAGCTAGCTAGCGGACTTTAATAATATCCAAGACACATCGTTTCAGTTAATTTTATGCGTTTTTCAAATGGAGCAGGTGAGAAAAATTTACACTTTTCAATGTAAATTCTATAAGAATAGCTAAGATTAAAATCATCATAAAATTTCTTCAAGTCTATAAATTTGATGCCGCAAATCTCATGAAATTTAAAGAGCTCGTAGATCTTAGAGCCATTTTTTGCTACAAGATGAGAAGGAGCAAGCGAGGTAAAAGAGCAAAATACGCCTGTTGGAATAAGGCCATTTAAAGGCGTACAGGTTTTTATAGTGTTTTGAAATTTGACTGGAATGCTATTTTTTCTAAGAAAAACTATTCTTGAGTTTTCAAATTTAGCACTTATGACGTTTTTCCAAAAAAGATAAGCATTTGATGAGATGCCAGCATTTTTAGCCAACTCAGCACCGAGCACATAATCATCTAAAAACTCATTTGGTGCGAGTATATTTTGCATCTTCATCCTTTTGAAATTTTGTCCATTATAGCTTTTAGAGACTAAAAATTTAGAAAATTTATAGTAGGATTTTAAAAAATTTCAAAAGGAGAAAATATGAAAAAACAAATCTCAACAAAAAATGCTCCACAAGCGATTGGGCCATATTCTCAAGCTATTAGCGCAAATGGATTTTTGTTTATCTCAGGTCAGCTTGGTGTCACACCAGCGGGTGAGTTTGCAGGTAGTAGCGTAGAGGCCCAAGCTGAGCAATCACTTGAAAATTTAAAAAATATCTTGACTGAAGTAGGACTTACTTTTGATAATGCTGTAAAGACTACAATATTTCTAGCAGATATGGCGGATTTTGTTAAAGTAAATACTGTGTATGCTAAATTTTTTAAAGAGCCTTATCCTGCTAGAAGTACAGTAGCTGTTAAGACCTTGCCAAAAGACGCACTTGTGGAAATAGAGCTTATCGCGGCTTATTAATAGATGTTGTGTAAAAGTTCACATAATTTAATGCTTAATTATAATGGAGAGCAAAAACTCTCCAAATTTATACTTCAAAAACTAAACCCTATAAACCTACTAATAAAAATACATACTTTAAAATTTTTAATCGCCAACAATTTTTTCTCAAATTCCCTAATTATTTCAACTGTCTTTAAGTATTGCTCATATATAATTCCAGCTCACGAAACGAGAAACCACCTTTAACTTYTTTCACTGGTTAATAAAGCCTTTTCTTTTTATCGTTGTTCTTTTAACTTACAATTGTTAAACTATTAGTCAATCTTTGAATCTAAACAAGTGATCGATTGAGCCAGTCTATTATTTATAATTATAATAGATTAGACAACTAATAAATAAACTAAAAGTTTTTTTGATTTAAAAACTTCA
>NZ_JXUP01000006.1:300000-380397 GCF_001891085.1 Campylobacter concisus | reverse complement strand
TCCTGCTCTTTTCGCTGGAGATGCTCCAGTTATTCCAACTACGCCGTTAAAAGCTGACTATGCTTTATTTGACTACGTATTTGCTGGTGTTATCGCTGTTGCTTTCATCTTTATGATAGCTGGCAGAGTTAAATCTTTCATCAAGTAATTTTAGGGGCTTCTTGCCCCTTTAAAGGTGCATAATAATGAAAGAAAATGCTATATATATCCCTAGTTTAAATATCTGCGTTAAAGATTTTTATATAAAAGACAAAACAATATTTCTTGAAAATTTCGATAGTAGCGTTTCTATTTCTTATGATTCTATTCCTAATTTTCAAACTAATTATATTTTTAATACCGAAACTAATATTTGCTACATACAAAAAAATGATTTAATTTCAAACTTAGGTATATACGAACATCAATTTAATTTTTTAATGGGTCTTTCTGCGATACTTATAGCATTTTCTTTCCTTATTGGCTTAATCATAGTCGGAGCTACACGATGATTGAAGTATTTAACAACGATGTATTTAACTATTTTTTAAACGTTTTTTCTCTCTTTTTCGTTCCTATTTTTATTTACGTTATAGCTCTTTCTTTTGTCAAATAGGTTTTAAATTTTAAAGGCGCTGGGTACTAAATTTTAAACTTCATTTTTTCCTGAAAAAATGAAGCGACAACCGAAGGGCGTCAGTAATTTATATGAATAAAAATTTATTTAAGGATTTTATATGAAATTTCTAGTTAGATCTTTCATTTTCTTATCTCTTTTATGCTCTTTTGCTTTTTCTGGAGCTTGTGATGGTGGCTTATGTTCGGTTATTCGTGATAAAGACTTTGATAGCACTTTTAAGCCTATCGATGGCAAATTTTTAAAAGGTAATAATTATTTTGGCATTAGATCGCCAGAAACTGGCTATTACTATATCTATTCTTTTACAATTACTCAAGAAGCTTATTATTTCTTAGGCTCAAAAACTCCTGGTTTTTATGGTGGGTTTAGCTATGGTCGGGTTTATATAGGTGGCGAGCGTAGGACTGGCCGTTTTGGTCAGCGTCGTGGTGGTGGTATTTTTGATTATTTTGTTCCTTCTGATAATCCTAATGATCCAGTTTTTGATTATTACGATTTTACTGTCTTTGTTTCTCATGATGTTGCAAGATGTAAGCTAAATCAAGAATTTAACACTGACACTATGCAATGCGTTGATTCTTGTCCAGTTGGCCAGACTTGGGACGTTGAAAAAAATGCTTGCGTTGATCCTTGCCCAGCTGATCAAATTTTTAATAAAGAAACTGGCAAATGCGAGCCTAAACTTAAACGTCCTGATTGGTGTCCTTCTCCTATGATCTACAATGAAAGAAAGGTGGAGCTTCTTTTAAGAGATACAATTGTTGAAGAGTGTCTTCCTGATCCTAACATTGATAGGGATAAGTGTAAATCATTTGGCATGGTTTATCATGATTGTGCTGATCTTTATGGTCTTGAATTAACTGCTTGTATGAGTTTCCCTGAAGGTTGTTATACAACTTCTACCCTTCATAAACTTGAAGCCGAACAACAGCTCGAAAGTGATCTTTTTCTTATGGGCGGATTTATGATTCCGTTGCCTATTAATTCTATAAAAAATGGTCTTACTTCTTTATCTAATTTTTTTAAAGGTTTGTTTGCTGGTGGCTCGAAAGCACCTAAAGTAAATTTGTTAGAATATAGACCCCAAATAGTTGATATTAAAGCTACTAAGGCTGGCCCTGAGCCAGTTTTTGATTTTAAGCCAGTTGATGATTCCGCTATTGCTTTAAATAATACCTTTAGACAAACTGGCAAGATTGATCCTGCTGCTTCAACTTCATCAAATATTATAAAATCTCCACAAAAACTAGCCGATGTTTCTCCAAATTTAAGAAAATTTGATCTTCCAAAAGATGCTTCGGTTTCTAAAATTGAAAACAATACTATTGTTACTGCAAAGCTAAAGGATATGTCTAAGCCTATCCCCACAAAAGAAATAACTGTTCCTAATGAAGTTAAAAATATAAATCTTGATTATGATTTAAACACTATGTTTAAGACTTCTGATAAGCCTACTCCTAATTTGCCGATGACAATTAAGCAAACTAGCAATACTGGCAATAAAGCAACCTACAAAGGTAATATTGTTACGCCTGATCAAAGTATTATAGATGTTGATGTTATAGAAACTACCACACAAACTGGTTCAAGGGTTCAAGATGTAACTTATTCTTATACTTATAAAACTCCAAAAGGTAGTAGTAAATTTTCAACTGGTTATGTTAATACTATTGGTTCTGATAATAGAGTTAATAATTCTATCCCTAAAGATGGTACGTCAAGTTCAGGTGGTAATTCGTCTAGTCCAGGTAATGGCGGTAGTGGTTCATCTACTACCACACCTACTACACCTACCCAGCCCTCCCAGTCTATTGATTTAAGCTCTTTAGAGCAAGCTATAAATAGAAATGGTGCTAAGCTCGATACCATAAACGATACTTTAACTTCTATCAAAAATCAACAGCTCGAGCAATGGAATTATGATCCTAATATTAATACTGCTACTTCTTTTTCAGCTTTACAAAGCGAGCTTGCTAAATTTGATGTGTCTGTTAATGACGCTTTTAATTTTTTGAATAATTTTAAAAGCGATATTGACAATTTAATGAATAATTTTAATGAGTCGTTAGAAGTCTTTAAGAATGGTATAGATACTCCAGAAATTCCTAAAGGTACTTGTCCCTTTACTATTAGTGGCCCAACTCCTGGTAGTCAGAAAAATAATTTATTTGTGATCGATCCTTGTCGTATTGTTACCCCTTATAGGTCTATTCTTACGCTATTTTTTACGATTTGGTTTAGCTTTGAGATCATTATGTTTTCTTTGAAATATCTCTTTAGAGTGGGTGGTGATTCATGAAATGGTTAATTGGTGCCGTTGGCGGTTTTATAGTTAATTTTATTGAATTTATAGTCAAGAAAATTGGCGTAAGAAATACTATTTTAGCCTTTATTGTGCCTATTTATGTTTCTTTTGTGGCTTTTCTTGTCGCTTTTGCTGGCTATGCCATTTTATTTATTATGAAAATTTGGAATTTACTAAGAGAATATATCCCTAAAATGTTTGATTATGGCTCTAGTGTTAGCGGTTCTTTTGGTGGCTTGCCTAATCAAACTGTTTTAAACTCTGCTATGGAGTTTTTACATCAAAGTGGTTTAGCTTCTGCCTTTTCAACTGCTATGACTTTATTTATATCTATTCTTAGTCTTTTCTTTGCTCTCCAGCTTTATAAGGTTATCTTGTATGTTAGAGCCAACATTACTAAGATCATAACTGATCTATTAACATTAATGAGTAGATAAAATGTTAAGTTTGATTATAGGTCCGCCACGCTCTGGAAAAACATATAAAGCCGTTCATATAATAAACGATGAATACGAATTACATTTAAAGAATGAATCAAAGTATAGATTTATTTATACTAATATTAACGGCTTAAAATTTGATCATTTTAATGGCTTTGTAAAGCAATATGACAAAAATGATTTTCTTACCGCTGTTAGTCAAGAATATACGCTTAGTTCTCAATATGAAAATGGCTTTTTAGATAATATAGATAATTATGATGAGTATGCTTTAAAAAATGGCATCTATGAAAATTATCATCATTGTTTGATAGTTCTTGATGAAGCTTACAACACCTTTACAAAAACATTTAACGATAGTCTTGGTAGGTTTTTAAGTTATCACGGACATTTTGGCATTGATATTATTTTTTTATTTCAGTCTAAACGTCAGACAAATAGAGAATATTTAGTTCATACTGAATTAATGTATATGGCCCAGCCTAGTGGCAAAAGGCTCTTTAGTAGTCTTTTTAAATATAAAGTTTATAGCACTTCATCTAATTTTAATTATAATCTTATTCGCTCTGAAAATCTAAAATTTAATCAAAAAGTATCAGATTTATATAGTAGTGGCTCAAAAGAAATTTATAAAAGCTATGCAACTAAAAAGATCTTATTTTTAATAATTTTTATTATAGCTTCTTACGCTATATATAAATTTCTAGAGCCTAAGCATGAGCCAGCTCAATCAACTAGTCAAGATGCTAGGTTTGTTGATTTAAATACTTCTGATTCTAAAAAGCCTAAAACAATTTCAAATAGCGTAGATAATTCAGATATAAACACCACTATTTTTAATAACAATAGAATCTATCTAAAGATAACTTGCTTTCCAAATGGTTGTAAATTTAGAAATTATGCCATCGATTTATCTTTAGATAGCTTCTTAGAACTTCTTTCTTTTTCAAACTGCTATATATTCTTACAAGATAAGAAGTCAGGCAATTACATTGATTATTTTGTTTCTTGCCATGCAGATTTTGAGAGAGTTTTAAAAAGCTTAGAAAATTCATCTCAAGGGTTTGCAAATGAAAAATCTCCAAAGACTGATTCTAGTCCTATGCTTCCTACTCTCAAGTAGTTTATCTGCCTTAGAATATCGTAACATTGCATTTAACGATTTCTTGGGCGAGATTAGTTCTATAACTGGCAAAAATATTGTCATTAGTGGTAACGTTGATACTAATTTTGACGTATTTTTACCTACGCTTGATCTAAGCAATACTGATACTTTTTCTAAGTTGCTTAAAGATATTTTAAACGTTAATGGTCTTGATTATTTGATACAAGATAGTGTCTTGTTGATATATAATCCAACTGTTGAAGATAAGCCAGTTTTGAATGACTATATAATCAAATTTAAGCACGTTTCCAAAGAAGATGTTGTATCTGCTCTTTCTTTATTTAGTGAAAATATAAAATACACTGTTTATAGTGATAGGATATTGCTTATTACTACTGAAAGCCAGTATGAGATTATTAATAATCTTATTAATGGGTTAGATACTAGCTATCAATTAAGGCAACTTAGCTTTACAATTATTAGCACAGATAACACAAAACTTAAAGAAATTGGCCCACGTATAGAATCGCTTTTAAATCCACTAGATCATTTTTATTTTAAAATTATTACCAACGTTCTTACGGTCGATAGCACCAAAGTTAATAAAGATTCTGTCACCAGCCTTATAAATTTGCTTAAAGAAAAGGGTGTATCTGATCTGCTTTATAATCCTAGAGTTACCCTTATTGATAATAAAGATAGTGTAATTGAGAGCGTTATAAAGACCCCTATTCAAAAATCATCAATCGAAATTCAAAACAACCAAAGAATGACTACAAACCAAGTTGATTACCAAGATGTTGGCTTAAAGCTTTATATTACAAATGTCTTAATTACTAATGATAGCGTTAGCTTTACTTTGGATTTATATATAGAAAGTTTGCTTGATGATACATTGACTCCTAGAATTTCTAGTAGGCATCTAAAAACAAATGTATATCTTACTGATTCAAATTCTTTTCTTATTGGCGGTATTAATAGCAAAGAAACAATAAAATCAACAAAGACTATTCCTTTTGTTGAAAATATCCCTATTCTTGGCGATATAACTACATATAAGAGCGAAAAAACAACTGATTATAGTTTTAGTATATTCATAACAATGCTTCCGTCTGAAAAAGATATTTTTTCTGAGTTTTATTATGATCCAAAAGATAAACACCTTGCCTTAGAACGCTACTTGACGAGCGCAGCGCGCAACGCAAAAGGGGCCCCACGTAGTGGGGAATGAGCGTGCGCTCTTGGCTATATATAATATAAGTGTGTACCCTAAAGGATTAAGATGTATGGAATTAGCGAAACCGATAAAATCTTTTTAAAAACCAAGCTAGAAAATCAAAAGAAATTTCTTGATAGCAATTTCTTTATGATAAATGGCGAGTATGTCCCCTATTCTAATTTTTATTTTTCCAGCTGGCATAACTCGAATAGATACATTGCTGAACTTAATAACCGTGTTGCTAGCCTTAATGATTATGCTCAAAGTCAAGGGCTTTGTCCTATTTTCGCAGTTTTTACCTTGCCTAGTGAGTATCATAAGCAAAAGCTTATAACTCTTAAGAGTGGCAAGAAAAAGCTTGTTTATAATAAAAAGTATATCGATGATGAAGATCATAGCGTTAGTGCAGGTGCTAGCAAACTTCAAGCCCTAGTTAGAAGCATTATGAACTCAAAGCATTTTAGAAAAATGTCGCAGTTTCAAAAATGCTATATTACTACCAAAGAGCCACATTTAGACGGAACTTGCCATTTAAATTTGCTTGTTTTTGTTCCTAAAGAAAAAATAAATGACTGCGTTATAGCTATTAAAAGTCGTTTTTTAGATACTCATAGCAGGGTTGAAACTGATATTAAAAATCCAACTTCTTATATTATGAAATACATTTTTAAGACTCTTGATGATCTTCGCCAAAATCCTGATTTAGATAACTTGACCGATATAAGCTACTGGTATTTAAAGCATAAAATCAGACGTTTTACAATGTCAAAAACATTTGTAAGTCTTGAAATTTATAGAAAACTAAACGGCAGTATTGACCTAATATCTCTTACTAAAAATTATAATAAAGGCTTGGTTACTGTTGTCGTTGATCCTAGTACCAGGAAGCCTTTAAAAATATTTGATGAATTTGGCGAACTTTGGCAAAAGACTAGAATAATTAAAGATAGCAACACTATTAAACGATATGAAGATGCAAGCGATGAGATAAAGAGCTTTGGCACTAATTTAAAACAAAGACAAATTTTAAAGCTTTGCGATGAGCTTTTTAAAAGCGATGAAAAGCCTAAACCAGTAAGCAGAATGAAAGATTATGAGCTAGTTAATTATTATCAAAGTTTGGGTGGCGATGTAAATGCCCAGCATTTAGCCTATGTTGAAAATTTAATGCTTGATAGAAATTTAGATAACTTTACACACTATCATGAAAGGCATGATCTTAATGCCCCTGATATTGATAGCTTTGTAGATAGATTTTTGATTTGTAATGAATTTTAAGGAGTATATTATGAAAAAATTATTAGTTGATTGTTCTCGCTATCCTTTTTGTTATTTTCCGCAATTAGATTTAGGCATTGTTGTAGAAGAATTTCATTTATATAATTATGAAGAATTTGATACTACTTTTTTTGAAACTTATTATTCTTTTTCTAAATATGGGTTATGTGATTTTTCTAGTTTTGATGATCTTCTTGATGCCTTTGCCAAAAAATTTGATTATGATAGTTTTGAGTATTTTCATGATACTAAATGAGCTTTTTAATAACTACATTAGCTTTTATGAGCTTATTTTAAGCCCAACCACTCTAAGAAGCGATATAGCTACTTATAACAAGCATTTTAAAAACTCACTTGGCTTAAGAGAAATAGAAGATATAAATTTTATCGATATACAAAAGTTTTGCAATGATCTTATCAAGCAAGATTACAAGATAAAGACTATTAAGAATATCGTTGCAAAGCTAAAGGTTATTTTCAAACTTGGTATAAAGCTGGAGTTAATAAATAAAAATCCTTGCGATTTTATTGAGCTACCAAAGTTTGATAATAAAAGGTATTTTGATTACTCGATCGCTATTCAAAAACGTTTTATTAAGGCTATTAGTGAAAATACCGATGCAAGCTCTGATATATTCTTTTTTCTACTTCACGGCAGACGAAAGAATGAAGTATTAAGCTTAAAATTTAGCGATATAAATTTTAAGACCAGGACTTATATTATCCCCTTTAAAATCAATAAGGCTAAAAGAAATATGATTTATAAAATGAGTGATGAGCTTTTTAATCGTCTTTATAAAAGATTTTTGATAGCTAAGAAAGAAAATAAGCTAAACGATTACGTCTTTATTAATCCTATGACTAACGATAAATTTAAAGATTTGCGTAAAAGCTGGGCTTCACTTCTTAAAAAGAATAACTTACCTAAAATTAGGCTTCACGATATAAGGCATTTAATCGGCACATATTCAATTAATTATTTAAAAATTCCCATCGAGCAAGTATCATTTACATTGGGTCATACAAACATCACTACAACACAAAAATATATTACTGCAAACGTTAAAAAATCAAAAGAAACTATCGAAAATTTACTAAAATCAATTTCAGATTAATTTAAGCATTTTAAAAAGTGTTTCAAATATCGATAAAATGGGCATTTGGTTGCGGAGGACGGATTTGAACCGCCGACCTTCGGGTTATGAGCCCGACGAGCTACCACTGCTCTACTCCGCGATAAGTATTATTTTGAATTTAAAAAGTGGATGGGGTAAGAGGATTCGAACCTCTGAATGACTGGACCAAAACCAGTTGCCTTACCGCTTGGCGATACCCCAATGTTTTTAAGAGTTGTAATTATATAGATTTTAATGTGCTTTGTCAAGACTTTTTAGAATTTTAATAAAAATTAAAATTCTAAAATTAAAGCAATTTATGACTTTAGCTATAAAATTTCTCTTTGTCCTTTTGCATTCACTGGACTTAAAACACCCATTTTTTCCATTTGCTCTATTATATTTGCAGCTTTGTTGTAACCTATCTTTAGGCGTCTTTGCAGATAACTGATCGACGTTTTTTGCTCACTTAAAATGATCTCTTTGGCCTCTTCGTAAAGCTCGTCAAGCTCATCTTCTCCTAGAGTACCAGCGGCCACACTTCCGCTTGTGCCTTCTTCTATTAAAAATTTCTCATCATAAACTACATTTTGTTGCTCTTTTAAGAAATTTACAACCGTTTCTATCTCTTTTTCGCTAGCAAATGGTGCGTGAAGTCTGATCACACCAGGGCTTCCTGGAGGTGTAAATAACATATCTCCACGTCCGAGCAAGCTCTCAGCTCCCATTTGATCAAGGATGACCTTACTATCGATCCTCTGCCCTACCCTATAGCTTATCCTACTTGGTAAATTTGCTTTTATAAGGCCAGTCACGACATCGACACTTGGGCGCTGGGTTGCCACTATCAAGTGTATGCCACTAGCCCTTGCCATCTGTGCTAGACGGCCGATATAAAGCTCCACATCCTTACCACTAGTCATCATGAGATCAGCTAGCTCATCTATGATCACAACGATGTATGGGAACTGCTCGCCGCCCTCCTCTTTCATCTTTTCATTGTAGCTCTCTATATTTTTCGTACGAGTTTGACTCATTATCTTATATCTTCGCTCCATTTCAGCGACCATATTGGCAAGTGCAGTGATCGCCTTTTTAGCCTCTGTGATAACTGGAGTTAGAAGATGTGGGATATCGTTATATATGCTAAATTCAAGCATTTTTGGATCGATCATCATTAGACGCAAAGTTTGCGGGCTATTTCTATAAAGCAAGCTTAAAAGCATCGCGTTTATACCCACACTCTTGCCTGATCCAGTTGTACCTGCGATTAGTAAATGTGGGAGCTTTTTTAGGTCAGTCACAAAAGGAGTGCCCACGATATCTTTACCAAGTGCCATAGTTAGCGGGCTACTTGCATTTTTAAAGACTTCGCTCTCTAAAATTTCTTTTAGGTATATAGTTTCTAAATTTTGATTTGGCACCTCGATGCCTACGACATCTTTGCCGGGAATCGGCGCTTGGATACGGATCGTTTGAGCCTTTAGTGCCATCGCTAGGTCATCTTGAAGTGTTAAAATTTTACTTACCTTGATATGTGGAGCTGGACGAAACTCAAATGTCGTGACGATAGGCCCGGTATAAGTTCTAACCACATCTCCGTCTATTTTAAACTTACGGAGTTTATCAAGCAAATTAGAAATTTGCTGATCGATTTCCGTTTCATTTACGCTATGCGAGCGTTTTGGCGGATCGTTTAAAAATTTAAGCGGTGGCAAGACAAAATTCTTTGGCTTTTCCACATTTCCTCGTTCTATTTGATCAAGCAGCTTCTTATTCTCAGCCACTTCGTTTAAAATTTCAACTCCGTTTATAGTTGAGGCCCTACTCTCTATTTCTGGCTCAGGCTCTAGCTCTTCATCTAAATTCTGTTCATCATCATTTAGCACCTGAGCTTCGATAAGCTCTTCTTCTTTTGTGCCTTCAGATTTTGACCTCTTGCGTTCTATCTTTGGGATTTGTTTTGGTTTTATATCCTTTAAATTTTTACTCACCTCGTAGCTTTTTGGCTCTCTATCGACAAAAGCCTTTCTTAAAACAATTATAAAATTTTCTCTAAAAGCAAGCCCAAGTGAGATAATAAACATCATAAGTATAGCAACCGCAGTGCCGATAGCGCCGATGACTTCTTTTAGCGCTGAGACTATAAAGCCGCCTATCACGCCGCTATTTGCCCCAGAAGTACTTAGCGCTTGAAACATCAAAAAAGCTATAAAAAAGAGAAAAATTCCTACCAAAAACTGAGCAAAATCAAAATCAAATTTCTTAAAATTTTTATAGACAAAATAGCCTAAAATGATCAATAAAAATGGATAAACATACGCGATAAGTCCAAAATATTTGATATTTAAAATACCAAGGCTTTGTCCAAGCGAGCCAACAAAATCAGCAGTTGGAGCAGCTGTAGCGATACCAAAATATATAAAAATGCAAACAAAAATTGTAAATAAGATATGTCGTAAAATTTTAGATCCTTTATAAAAAAGGCTTATTATAGCACGCTTGAGTTTAATTTTAAAAAATCAGCAAGCTAGGTGGCCTGCTGATTTAAATTTTAATTTAAATAATTTAGTAAGCTTAGTTGATTTATCTTTGCACTTGCTTGTAGGGTTGCTTGATAAGATAGTGAAAGCTGCGTAAATTTGAGATATGACTCCGCATAGTCTGCGTCAATTACATCATTTTTAACAGTTAGCACATTCACTTTCATTACTTCGGCTCGCTCTTTTGTAGCGGTTAAAAGTCTTGATTGAGAGCCGATCTTTGTAAGCTCTTTATTTGCATGATCTATTAGATGATCAATCCTTTGTAATGCGCCTTGCATGCCGGTATTTCGTGGGTCATTACTATTTGCATCAGCTCTATAATATCCCTTTCTAACAGCTTCGATCATATTATCAAGGTCTTGAAAAACGCTCGTACTTGGCTCATCAATAGTTAAAGCATTATTTTCATTAAAGCTAAAGACAGAACCATTTCCTTGAGGGTGGCCAGCATTACCAGCTGTATCTCTACCAGTGCTATCGCCATCAAATTTATCGCTATTTTTTGCATCATGCATAGTTACTTCTATGTTTGTTACTGATTTTGTCTTATCGGTTAAAACCATTCTGCCACGATCATCTAAAGTTGTCTCTACCGCGCCCTTTGTTTTTGATAAAGCCTCTTTATAGGCATTGTAGTTTTGATCTCTTTTTACCTTTTCTATATCTGTATCAAAATTTGCGTCTTCTGCATGTGGAGGGTTTGGAATATTATCGCTTGCTGCCATAGCAACGATATCCATGAGCTGTCTATAAGTAAAATCACTAGCATAAGTTCTGTAACTTCCAAACTCATCTGAGTTATAGACTGTTAAAGTTCTAGTTGCAGAAGGTGTACCGCCTGGTGGTGTAGATGTTATTTCAAATTGTACTGGAGTATCTATACCCCCTGCTGTGCCCATTTTTACCTTTATGTCATATTTTGTGCCAGTTATTGACTTTACTTGTAAATTTATCTCTTGGTTGTCGATATTAAAAAGTTCTCTCTTTCTAGCGTCAACATCTTTTGGATATAAATTTCTATCGTAACTCTCTTTTGTACCAGAGACTTCACTTAGCTTTGTCTGATCTGTTGCATATTCGCCCGTTCTTCTAGCTACTTGAGGTAAATTTGCGATTAGCTCATTATCTTTTCTTTCAAATCTAACCTTATCATAGTCAAATGCATTTGTCGCATTTCCATCTTTATCGGTATATTTGCTCTTTACAAACTCAGTGGTATGAACTGTTTTTGGAACGTTATTTGCCATTGTTTCAAGCGCCTCTAGCGAATTTACGGTATCAAGCGCTGTGCTTGGAGCGATAGTATCACGATTTGCCGCGACAGAAGTAGCTGCAACCATATGAAAGTCAATAGTTTGGTTGCCTTTAGTAAGATCTTTTATATTAAATTGTCCATCGTTATTTATGCTTACATCAACAACCTTTGTTGTTTTTGTATTGCCAAATTCCATACCGATTTTTTCCATAAGTCCAGCCATTGTTGTATTTGCACTCATCTTAAATTTGCTAGTAAATGTCGTGCCGTCTGGCTTTTTGCCTTGCATGAAAAAATATGTGTCTGGAAAATTTACATTTGAATTATCTAAAAAATCATAATCCGGATTTATTGTGCCATTGTAAGAGCCATCACTTCTAACCACTGAATCACTAGCGTAATTTAACCCGATCATATTTTTTATCTTGCTGTTATCGTTTAGAAATTTTGGCGCATAAGAGATGTCGGTTCTAGTTTGATCAGCTAAACGAACATTTGTGGTCAAAATTTTACTGTAATCGCCATCTTTTCCTAAAAATAGATCATATCCTGGGATATTGTAAGGAAGCTCAACCTGAGCACCAGCTGATGTTTTCATATAATCACGGTTGCCTTGATACTTTCCTGCACCATCTATTGGCTTTGTATCAACAGCGCTTCCAGAAAACAAAAACTGCCCATTAACCGAAGTGTTTGCAATATTTACAAGGTGATTTTTTATACCTTGAAGATCATTTGCCAAAGCCTCTAGCGATGTCTTACTATGCACGCTGCTAGCTGCTTGGACTACTTTTGTCTTAAAATTTTCAAGCTGTTTTTCAAACTCTTGCAATGCATTATCTGTATTTTTTGAAAAATTTACAGATTTACCAGTGGCATCAACTACTTGAGTGAGAGTAGTTGCTTCATAATCAAGCCTCATTGCATCATTATAAATAGCAGCACCATCGTATGGATCTTGAATTTTCAAACCATTTGAGAGCTGCTTATAGCTTTTATTTACACCAGTCATATTTTTTTGGTAGTCATGCAAAGTCTGACTAAAACGTAGTTGGTTTGTTATTCTCATAATTTTTTCCTAAATTTTTATTCACTCTAAGCAAAAATGATTCCGCTTGTTTTTATATCGGTAAAAATTTGATTTTTTTTAGCACAAAAAGTTTATTGTATAATCCAACAAAAATTTACATATAAAAATAGGTAAGAACAATGGCATTAAAAATTCTCTTTTCTCCAAGCGAAATTAAAATTTCTCTAAATACGAATAATAAATTTAATGGTAAGGATTTGATATTTCCAGAACTTTTTGACAAAAGAGTTGAAATTTTGAATAAATACGATGAGTTTTTAAAAAAGGCAAATTTAGACGAGATAAAAAAGCTTTTTGGGCTAAAAGAGCTTGAAGAGAGTAAACAGCTGCGAGAAAGTCTATCTCAAAAAGGCAGCATAAAAGCTATCTTAAGATATGATGGCGTAGCTTATAAACATCTAAACTATCGTGGTTTAGACAATGAGGCGCAAAAATATATAGATAATAATGTTTTAATCTTTTCAAATTTATTTGGGCCTATCTTAGCAAAAGATGAGATACCAGAATACAAACTAAAGCAAGGTGAAAAGCTAGGTGGCTTTGAAATTTCAAAATTTTATGAAAAAAATTTTAGTAAAGCGGTTGATGATTTTTTGCAAAATGATGAAATTTTAGACCTTAGAGCTAAGTTTTATGAAAAATTTTACACTATAAAAAAAGAATACATAACTTTTTGTTTTGTAAAAAATAAAAAAATAGTGAGTCATCACGCAAAAGCATATAGAGGCGAAGTCTTGCGCCAGATAGCAAATAAGCTTGTAAAAAATAAAGATGAACTAATGAGCTTAAATTTTAAAAATTTAAGGCTTATTGATATGAAAAAGATTGGTCTAAAGACCGAGCTTATGTTTGAAATTTGCGAGTAAATTTTTAAAAAAATTGCATTTTTTGTTAAAAAAACGTAAAAAAGAGCTAAATTTAGGGAAAAAGTATTGTATTTTTTTTTAAAAGAGTGTAATATAGCCACATAACTTCTTAAAAGGATGGTTCATGAAAAAAGCTGAATTTATTCAAGCTGTTGCCGATAAGGCTGGTCTTTCAAAAAAAGATACTCTAAAAGTTGTTGATGCTACTTTGGAGACAATCCAAGCAGTTCTTGAAAAAGGCGATACAATTAGCTTTATAGGCTTTGGTACTTTCGGTACTGCTGACAGAGCTGCAAGAAAAGCTAGAGTTCCTGGAACTAAAAAAGTTATCGATGTTCCTGCTAGCAAAGCAGTTAAATTCAAAGTTGGCAAAAAACTTAAAGAAGCAGTTGCTGCTGGTGCTGCTAAAAAAGGTAAAAAGAAATAATTTTCTTTTTCGGGGAGCAACTCTCCCCTTTTTTCTTTCTTCTCACAAATCTAAAATTTCAATCTTAACTTAGCCCGAGTGGTGAAACTGGTAGACGCGCCAGACTCAAAATCTGGTAAGGGCAACCTTGTGTCGGTTCGAGTCCGACCTCGGGCACCATTATACGCCTAAATACTTTCTAAATTTATCCGATATTATCTGCAACATCTTTAAAAAGGATTTTAGATGAATATTGCATCGTTAAAACATAACTTTATAAATTTAAAAGATTTAAAAAATCCTACAGATATGCTCCATGCCTTTAAAAATAAACAAGGTTTAGAGATAAATAACGAACAAATTTCGAATTTAAAAGAAAGTATCAAGGCAAGCAAGGTTATAAATATCACTGATTCCGAGATCAAAGAGCAAAATAGACACAAAATCCTACAAAAAGTAGAAGAAATTTTAAATAACTACTCAAAAAATCTCATCTACAGTAACAATAAAATCCACTCCAATGAACTTTCTAGAGGCTATCATTTTAGTGAAAATTCCTACTTTAAAAATATAAAGGCTTCAGATAGTAGCAGCATGCTATCTACACTAAAAAGTGGATACTTAGAAAATACAAAATTTAAAAATTTAAACGATTACGCTTATTCAAACACTCTAAAAACAAAATATGGAGAAGTAGAAGTATTTTTAGATATTTACGGCGATAACGATAAACTTGGCACTACAAAATTAGAAAATAATAGCTATCTTTTTAGCTTTGATGGCAACAATGACGGCGTGCTAGATCAAAAAGATATACTCTTTGATAAGCTAAAAGTAAAGGGTTATGACAAAGACGGAAATGAAAAAATAGCAAATTTAAGCGATGTGATGCCAAGGGTTGATCTTAGGCAGTTTATCAGCACAAATGTCATAAATCACAACCAAATAGAAAGAGAAGAGCTAAATCGTAAAGCAACGATCACAAATAATCCCGATCTTTACGTAGATACAAAAGATATTGATTATAGACACTCTTACTACGCCTCAGATCCAAATACTTTGTTCGCTGCAGAAAACAGATATGAAAAGATAGAGAAAAATGATATAAATAATTTCTTTAAAAAATATGCCCAAAAAGATGGCTGGGTCGATCTAAGACACAATAATATCTTTGGCAAAGATAGCTCTTTTAAAAATTTTGCCTATCTTAAAGTGGGTTTTGATGACACTGCAAGACTAAGCGAGTTTAATCCGATCATTGAGCCAGACAAAAATTATAAAAAAGATGAAAATTTCTCATATACAAAATTTCAAAAAGATAGTTTCATGAAATTTTACAAAGATTATAACGCTGAGTTTGACGCATACAACAAGATGATAGAAAATCTTGGCAATAATTTAAAGAAATTTGAAGAAAATGCGGATGCTTATATATCAAAGCTTGAGAAGACAAAATCAGCCAAAATGATCGCGATGGAAAATGAATTTAAACAAGCAACTGGACTTGAGTTTAGTATCTCAAATTTAAAAAAAGTAAAAAAGGCTTTTATAACAAATGAAGCCACAGCTGCCGCATCTTTGCAAGATAGCGATAGCGTCATAGCTATGAAGCTAAACAAAGATGGCACCATAAGGCTAAAATTTGATAGTGGTAGAGAGATAGACGTAAAAGAGCTCTATAACGATACTGGCAAGCTAAATACATCGAGTGAGCTAAAAACTAGCATAAATTTAGAGGCAAAAGAGATGAGTAATGTGCAGCTAAATAGCTTGGATTTTAAAGATATTGGCTTCATGCAAGGTGATAAAATCGTAAGCCTAAAAGATGCTGGAGCGATCGCTATTGCCAATCTATCTAATAAATTTGAGAGTAAATTTTTAATCAGTCTAAATAATGGCAAAAGCATATCTACAAGAGAAATTTATAATATAAGCTATCTTGAGAATGATTTAAAGAGTAAAGAAAAGATAGATGAGAGAGATAAATTTTATAAAAAGGTTGATATTAAGGCATAAATTTTGAGAGCAAATTTTAAAAAAGGTTTATTGTAATTTAATCTTATGGGTCCTATAATCAATTTTCCGTAAAAATTTAGATTTAAAAGAGAATGCTATGAACTTCACTCCACTTTTTGCAATTTTTTTCATAATCGCAACTGGTTTTTTTGCTAAAAAAGTCGGCATTGTTGAGCAAAAGCACTCGATCCCATTTGTGGATTTTGTCCTTTGTTTTGCAATGCCTGCGCTAATCTTTGACAAAATTTATCACGTAAACGTCGATGTTTCGCTTATAAATACAATTTTAATTGGCTTTGGCTCAACAGCTATCAGTGCTGTCATGGCATTGGTACTTGGCAAGATCTTTAAATTTACTAAAGTAACAACTGTTAGTATGATCATGCTAAGCCTTTTTGGTAATACCCTATTTGTCGGTATGCCTGTCATTCAAGGCTTCTTTGGCGATGCGATGGTAAATGAAGTCATCTTTTACGATCAAATAGCCACCGGTATCCCACTTTCGATCCTTGGGCCACTTATCCTCTCTTTTGCTGCACCAGAGAAGGTTTCTCTATTTCAAAATACGATGAAAATTTTAAAATTTCCGCCATTTATCGCGCTTATTATGGCTCTTATCTTAAAAGAAGTCCCTTTGCCTGAGTTTATCTTTGCACCACTTAGGATGTTTGAAGGTAGCGTTACTCCGGTGGCACTTTTTGCGATTGGTGTTGGCCTTAACTTTAGCAGTATCACAAGCTCATATAAAGGCGTTAGCGTTGTGCTTTTGTGTAAGATGATCTTGCCAGCTATCGTATTTTTCATCATATTAAAATTTTCAGGTATCCAGATGAACAAAACTTGGGTCGTTGGTCTCTTTCAGTGCGCTATGCCAACATCAGCCCTTGCAAGTGCGATGGTCATAAAAGCTGGCCTTGATAGCTCGCTAGCCATCTCATCAGTGGCCATAGGCGTGCTGTTTTCATTTATCACGCTTCCAGTTATCTATTTTGTATTTGCGTAAATTCACACTCACTTAACACTAAAGAGATAGTATTTCATCATATTTCATTTAAAGGAGACGTTATGAAGAAATTACTACTAGTTGCACTTGGTGCTATGTTTATGCTTGGTGGTCTTGCAAATGCTACTGAAATGATGAAAAAAGATGACATGGGCAAAGACGAGATGATGAAGAAAGAGCAAATGATGAAAGATGACATGGGCAAAAAACCCATGATAAAAAAAGATGAAATGAAAAAAGATGACATGGGCATGAAAGATGAAATGAAAAAAGACGACATGGGTATGAAAAAAGACGAAATGAAAAAAGGCATGTAAAGGTACTTAATGGTTAGAATTTTGCTCGTTGAAGATGATGAAATTTTACTTGATCTCATCAGTGAGTATCTAAGCGAAAATGGATATGAGGTCACTACTTCAGATAATGCCAAAGATGCACTTGATCTCGCCTACGAGCAAAATTTCGACCTGCTTATACTTGACGTCAAAATCCCACAAGGAGATGGCTTTTCACTTCTTTCTTCCTTAAGAGAGCTAGGTGTTAGCGCACCTAGCATCTTTACCACCTCGCTAAATACCATTGACGATCTTGAAAAAGGCTACGAAAGTGGCTGCGACGACTATCTAAAAAAGCCATTTGAGCTAAAAGAACTACTCATACGTATACAAGCACTTCTAAAGAGAAACTTCTCACATCACAGTGGAGATGCGATCAAAATTTCAAGCGATTTTAGCTTTCATCCACAGAGCAAAACACTAAGCAAAGATGGTAAAAACGTAAATATCTCGAGTAAAGAGAGCGATCTGCTCGCCCTATTTTTGCAAAACAAAGGCAAAATTTTAACCAAAGATGAGATTTTTAATAAAATTTGGAAATTTGATGAAGAGCCAAGCGAGCTTAGCCTTCGTGTCTATATCAAAAATTTACGCCAAATTTTAGGCAAAGATGCCATTTTAAATAGGCGTGGAGATGGCTACGTCTATGTCTGAAAAGACGCAAATTTTATTTAAAATTTTATCCCTTTATCTTGTTAGCACTGTGCTATTTTTAGGATATTTTTTCATACATGACTATAAAAACAAAAAAGAAGCGCTCATTTTAAACGAGGTGAAGTCTTTAAAAGAGATAAAAATGGGCATTTACATGAAAGCTAGAATGAATGGACTTGACTCAATTTCAAGTCTAACAAAAGAAAAAGGCGTGCATGCTTGCATCGTGCTAAAAAATGGCGAGAAAATTTATAAAGACTTTGACTGCCAAAAAATCGACAAAAGCAAAAATGTAAATTTGATCGGCGGCAAGGTCGCGATATTTGAAAAGATCCAGTACATGGAGGACAACACCACAGACGAACTCTCGTACGCAGATATTTTTCTAGTTGGCAAAGATATCAAGGCTGAAATTTTATCTTTACAAATTTCAACCATGCTAAAGGCACTCTTTTTCTTTTTTGCCCTACTCTTTGTCGTCTTTTACCTAGCAAAACTAAGTCTAAGACCGCTTTATGAAAAGATAGATACACTAAACCGCTTCATAAAAGACTCAACACACGAGATAAACACGCCTCTAAGCGTTATCTCGATGAGCATAGAAACAGCCGATCTTGACAACCTAAATGAGCGAAATTTAAAGCGTTTTAACAACATTAGCCTTGCCGCAAAGAGCCTAAATAACATTTATGACGCGCTCGTTCATCTAAGCTTTAACCTAGACAAGCCTAGCAAAAAAGAGCTCATAGATCTAAATTTGCTAACCACACAAAGACTGAACTATTTCTCGCCATTTTTTGCCAAACGCGGACTTGAGATAGATACTAGCCTAAAGCCAAGCTTTATAAATGCAGATCTTGGGGATGTGAGCAAAATTTTAGACAACCTTCTTAGCAACGCCTCCAAATATGCAGCGCCAAATTCAAAAGTACGCATCACTTTAGAGCCAAATTTCTTTAGCATAAGTAACACCGGTCGAGGCATCAGCAAAGAGGATCAGATGAAAATTTTTGACCGCTACACGAGATTTAACGACGATCAAGGTGGCTTTGGCATAGGGCTAAATTTAGTTAAAGAGTGCTGCAAGAAAAATGATATTGTCGTAAAATGTCAAAGCAAACTTGATGGCGAGACTACGTTTTTGCTCTCTTGGCAGAGTTAAATTTTAAAATAATCCTACTTTAAATAATAAAATTTATTAAAAAAGATAATTTATGTCCAAAATTTATTTTTGATAAATTTTATTAATATTATAATCCTTTTACAAAATCTTAATCAAGGAGAAAAGTATGAAACTACTAGAAAAATATGGGCTTTTCATAAATGGTGAGTGGCGCGATGCAAAAGACGGTGCTACACTTGATGCAAAAAATCCAGCAAACGGCGAGCACATTGCAAAGATCGCTGATGCTACTGAAGAAGATGTAAATGACGCAGTTCGTGCTGCACGTGAGGCTTTTAAGAAATTTAAACACACTACAATTAGCGAGCGAGCAAAGCTACTAAACAAAATCGCTGATATCATCGATGAAAATAAAGAGCATTTAGCAAAAGTTGAGAGCATGGATAACGGCAAGCCGATCCGTGAGACGCTAAATGTTGATATTCCTTTTGCAGCAGAGCATTTTAGGTACTTTGCTGGCGTTATCATGGGCGAAGAAGGCAGCGCAAACGTGCTTGACGAGAAACAACTCTCTATCGTTTTACGCGAGCCACTAGGAGTTGTGGGGCAAATCGTGCCTTGGAATTTTCCGTTTTTAATGGCAGCTTGGAAGCTAGCTCCAGTGATCGCAGCAGGCGATGCGAGCATATTTAAGCCTTCAAGCGAGACAAGTCTAAGCGTGCTTGAGCTATTTAGACTGATAGATAAAATTTTGCCAAAAGGTTTAATAAACATCATAACCGGCAAAGGCAGCAAGAGTGGCGAATGGATCAAAAACCATCCAGGCCTTGACAAGCTAGCATTTACTGGCTCAACCGAGATCGGCCGCGATATCGCCATAGCTGCTGCTCGCCGTATCATCCCAGCTACACTTGAGCTTGGCGGCAAGAGCGCAAATATCTTCTTTAGCGACGCAAATTTAGACAAAGCGCTTGATGGCCTTCAGCTTGGAATTTTGTTTAACCAAGGTCAAGTTTGCTGCGCAGGGTCTAGAATTTTCGTAGAAGAGAGCTTTTACGACAAATTTATAGAGGCTGCGGTTAAGAAATTTAGCACCATAAAAGTTGGCGATCCGTTAGATCCTAGCACTCAAATGGGCTCACAAATCAATAAAAAACAAGCTGAGCAAATTCTAAACTACGTCGAGATCGGCAAAAAAGAAGGCGCAAAAGTGGCAGTCGGTGGCAAAGCCTACACAGCAAATGGTTGCGACAAGGGCGCATTTGTCGAACCAACACTGCTAGTTGATGTGACAAATGATATGAGAGTGGCTCAAGAAGAAATTTTTGGCCCAGTTGGTGTTGTCATTAAATTTAAAGATGAAGCCGAGCTTATCAAAATGGTAAATGACAGCGAATATGGCCTTGGTGGTGGAATTTTCACGCAAGATATCACAAAAGCACTTCGCGTGGCAAGGTCTATGGAGACTGGCAGAGTCTGGATCAACACCTATAATCAAATCCCAGCAGGTAGCCCATTTGGCGGTTATAAAAACTCAGGTATCGGCCGAGAAACTCACAAGATCATCCTTGAGCACTACACTCAGATGAAAAACATCATGATTGACCTAACTGGTAAGGTCAGCGGCTTTTACGCACAATGATTTTAGGGAGCTTAGGCTCCCTTCTGCTTTAAATTCCTTAAATTTTAAATATCTTTTACTAGGTTTTAACTTTATATATCACTAGCATTACGCCAATATAGTACAGCTATACAAAAGTGTTTTCTTAACACTACATTTTTAAGCTTAATAGACTAAAATTTGGCACAAAGGAGAAAAATTGAGCGAGCAAATTTATATCATAGGCGATGTGCACGGCTGTTTTAACACACTTTTAGAGCTTATCAAGCAGTTTCCAGACAAAGAAAAATCACAAATTTGCTTTGTCGGAGATGTGATAGATCGGGGGCTTTTTAGTTGCGATGTAGTCGAGCTTATCATGCAAAATAACTATAAAATGGTAATGGGAAACCACGAAAGAAGGTTACTAAGCAATAAATATGAATTTTTAAACAACCAAGCACCATTTGACACGAGTTGGTTTTTCAATAATGGTGGCGTGGCGACATATGGATCATACCTGGCTCAAAGCCTAAATTTTAAACAAAGACACATAGAATTTTTAGAGAGTAGCCCAGTATATTTAGAGTTTAAAGACCACAAAAACCAAAATGGCGAGCATTTGGTCGTTTCACACTCGGCTGTTGGCAAATTTTGGACTTTAAGAGATGATGATAGCTCAAGAGATGAGTTTAGAAGGCATGTACTATCAGGCAGAGGCGATATGATGCAAGTTGAAGGCATATTTAATGTCTACGGACACACTCCAGTTCGTGAGGCTAAGCTCTATACAAATAGTGCAAATATCGATACGGGATGTGTTTTTAACGAAGAAGGATATGACAAGCTAAGTGCCTTAGAATTTCCATCGATGAAAATTTATACGCAAAAAAATGTTGAAAATTTTAATAAACAAGGATAAAAATGTGGTTTTCTAAAAAGAGCTCTAGCTTTGCAAGCAGAGTTGATAAATTTTGGAGCGAGTTTGGCAAAAATTTAGACGCCATCAAACAAAATTTAGAAGATAAAAATTTTGAAGCTGCAAGCGAAATGGCCGAAGAAGCGCTAAATTTATGCTTAGTCGATCCAACTTTTATGATAGGCCTTATTGATGGAAAGATCGATCTAGTACTCACTCCAGAAGGACTAAAGCACAGGCTTTTGTGGCTTAAATTTATCAAATCGCGCATGCCAAAAGAGTATGAGTCAAAGCTTACTTGCACACTTGGCAAGCCACGCGCACCACGAAACGTCGCTACTATACAGATGCATGGCGTAAGCGTTGATGCAAATGAGGTCATGGTCTATGCAAATTTTAACGACAAAAGCGTGGATATGTGCCTATATAACGAAACTTTAAGTAAGCTTAAAAGCGAAGATGAAAATAAGGCTTATACATTATCGCTCATACTTTGTGACAACGTAGTTGGTGAGATGATCATGATAAATATGCTTGGAGAGTTTGAGATAATAGACGAGCCAAGAGAAAAAGGCGTACCACTGATCGACTTTGCAGATCTTATAGATGAGAAATTTGGTAAAGAAGCCTCAAACGAGCCACTTAAGAATTTTATAGTCTATGAGCTAGAGCCTCGTTCAAACAAGCTACGTGACGACGTTTTCACAGGATATACATCTCTTAGCGAGCTACTAAACGAATACTACGACGGCGCAAGCGATACTTATAACGAAGCTTTTGAGCTTGGCATAAATTTTTGCTTTTTAGCCATATCTCACGGTGGCGACATACAGTTTGGCGTTGATAGCAAAAACAAAATTTCAGACGCGCTAAAAGAGAGTGAAATTTGTGAGATCATAGGTGAAGCAAATGGCGAGATGCGATCTTACATAGATCTTATCTGCTTTGACAAAGACAAGCTAGAGAAAAAGACTAAAGAATTTAGCAAAGAACTTGGCGTAAAGATAGAAATTTGCGAGTTTAAACGCTGATTTTACATAAAATAATACAAATCACACTAGCTGGTAAATTTATAAAAATATATTGCCAGCTGGTACTAACTATTAAATTTATCTTTTAAATTTTGAGCTGTTTGAGAGATAAGCACAAAGCTTTAGCCCATATAAAAAGATGATCCACGAGATGTAGATCCAGACAAAAAAGAAAAGCACTGCTGAAAACGAGCCATAAACGCTTAGATAGGTTTTATTATAAAGGACATAATAGACAAAGGCCGACTTGCCAATATACCAAACAAGCGAGGCGGCAAATGAGCTAAAAAATGCGCTCTTAAATTTTATCTCGTCATTTACTGAAATGAGATATGTGATGCAAAATATCGCCCAGATGATGAGATATGGGAATATGCTTAAAAAATTTATCGAGTTTGTGATTACGTTTGAGTTTAGCATCTCTTGAATGAGGCTTGAGAGGTAGAAACTACCAGCAAGACCAAGTGGCGCGAGCGTGATAAGCGTCCAATACGAGCTAAGTGCTGACCAAAATCCTCTAGCCTTACTCGCACGTGTCACTTTTAAAACTACATATTCATAGTCACTAAAAAACATGGCTGATGTAAATATCATCGCCACAAAGCCAACTATGCCTAAATTTCCGCTATTTTGTAAGAAATTTTGCAAGTAGTTTGAGATGATCTCTTGATTACTTGGCAAAAGAGCCGAAAATATAAAGTCCTGAATTTTGGCGTAATAATCCTCAAAACTAGGCAGTTTTGTAAAGATAGAAAACGATATAAGAAGTATCGGAATGATCGATAAAATCGTATGAAAACTAAGGCTTGAAGCGTAGTGAAAGAGCTCTTTGTCCTTAAGCATTGGGAGCAAATTTAAAAACTCCTTTAAATTTTGCTTACTTAAGGACAAACGGCTCATTTATCAGTTATCTTCTTCAAAAAGTTTTTCGTAGTGAGCGTCGTAGTTGTTGATGTGCTCACTATTTAGCTTCCAAAACACAGTGTCTATATCGCTAACTCTTGTATAAAATGGTAGCTGATAGTACTCAACCTCGCCACTTTTAAATTCTTTTAGCACTTTAAAGCTTTGGCAATCAGCAAAAACGCTTCTGCCATCCATCGCTACGAAAATTAGACCAGCTGCACTTTGAGCACACATTTTTCTAAAGTCATCTCTGCTTGGATTTGGCTTGTACTCGTAGCTTAGATACGCTCCTATAATATCTGGGTGGATAAATATCATATTTGGAAACGCAGATGTGATCTCTTCGTAAATTTCTTTATTTGGCACGATGATTAATGAGCGGTTATAAAGATAGTTTAGCACGACCATATCGCCATTTGCAGGTGCGATGCCTGGAAGTGGGAGCGCCTTTTGCTCAAGTAGATCAAACACCTCAAATCTAATCTTAGCAAAGCCAGAATTTTTTGAGATAACGCTAACTCTTGCGATGATAGAGCTATCAGTGTCAAATTTATGAAGCACAACGCCACTTGAGCCGATTAAAATTTCTGGACTATCAACTATCGTCGCTGTGCCATCACTATCGACGCTAATTATAGGAGTTCTATACTCATTTAAAGAAAAATCAGCCCCAAAAGCAAAGCCAAAAACTAGCGATAAAATCACAAATATACGTTTCAAAAATATCTCCTAGGTTTAAATTTTTAGAGCGATTATAGCCTAAAATGCTTTATCTTTTGCAAAATTAAAGCAAGTTTTAGTTAAAATCCCACCAGCTTTTTAAAAGGACATTAATGCCTCGTATTTTTATAATTTTTGCAATATTATCTATAAATTTATACGCTATAAAGCCAAGTGTCGACGAGCTTAGCTGGCCAAATGGAAGTAACTTCTTAAATTTCTTAGAGACAAACAAAATCCCACTTTCACTTTACTATAATTTAGCAACCGAAGATCAAGAACTAACAGAAGAGATCATCGCTGGCACAAAGTATCAAATTTATAAAGACGACAACGGCAACACCAAACAAGTACTAATCCCTGTTAGTGACGAGCTTCAAATGCATATTTTTAGAGATGACAATGATAAATTTAAGCTCGAATTTCTTCCCATCTCTTATCAAAGTGAGGATAAATTTTTAGCCTTAAAGGTAGACAAATCAGTCTCTGAAGACATTTTTGACTACACTGGCTCTGGCACGCTAGCTCTTGGCTTTAAAGAAATTTTTAAAGGAAGTGGTATTGATTTTAAAAAGATAAACAAAGGCGATACGATCGCTATCGTTTATAATCAAAAAATACGCATGGGCCGCTCTTTTGGCACTCCAGAAATCTATGCTGCGATGATAGAAACGAAAAATAAACGATATGTCATGTATAAATTTGAAGATAAATTTTATGATAAAAATGGCAAGAAGAATGATAAATTTTTATTAGTCCGCCCTCTTGCAAACGCCAGAATCACATCAGCTTTTACCCTAAAAAGATGGCACCCTATTCTCCAAAGATATAGAGCGCACCTTGGCGTTGACTACGGTGCTCCAAAAGGCACACCAATCAAAGCCGCAGGCGATGGCACGGTTAAATTTGTCGGACAAAAAAGCGGATATGGCAGAACCGTCATCATCTCTCATGCTGGTGGCTATGAGACACTTTATGCTCACCTAAATGGCTTTGCTAAAGGCATAAAAGGCGGTTTAAAAGTCAAGCAAGGTACACTTATAGCCTACGTTGGCACAAGCGGTATGAGCACAGGACCACACCTTCATTTTGGTCTTTATAGAGATAATAAGCCTATCAATCCAGAAAGTGCAATAAAGGTCGTTAAAAGCCTAGAGGATAAGAAAGAATCAGCTAAATTTAAAGCAGTTGTTAGCAAAAATGACGAGCTAATAAAAAATGCTTTAAATAATGAAAAAGAGTATCACAAAGTGGAATTTTTCCCTAATGTAATAGAATTTTAAAGGTAAAACTTGAGCCAAGAACTAGAAGAAGCAAAAGAGCTGATAGATCAGCATTTGGATGAAAATTTAGAAGATAACGAACTCTCTCCTTACGAGCTAGCCCAGCACTTAAAAACACTAAAGAAACACGATGAGGAGCTTTTTGCTCACTATCTTGAAAAGCTAGATCCTGAAATTTTAGGCGACGTTGCTATCGAGCTACCTGATCACATGCTAAAAGATGTGATCGAACAGCTTCCAGCTGAAAAAATCGTAGAAGCACTTGAAGAGCTAGAGAGTGATGATGCGACTGATTTGCTTCAATACATCGAGGATATCGATGAGGATAAAGCTAGAGAGCTCTTTAACGAGCTTGATAGAGAAAACCAAAATGAAATTTTAAGACTTAGAAGCTACGAAGAAGATAGAGCTGGTGCTCACATGCAAACAGAGCTTTTCTCAGCTCACCTTGAAGAAAAGCTTGGCAATGCAGTAGCAAGGCTTAGACGAGAAAAGCAAGAAGGCAAGTTAGAAAATATCTCACAGCTTTTTATTATCGATAAAAATGGCGTTTTACAATACGCTATCCCGCTTGAAGATCTTATACTTTTTGATTTTACAAAGACGTTAAAGCAAAATATCGAGTCAGCGCAGATCGATCACTACAAGCCACATGTTGCAAATGATATGGACCTTATGCAAAATGTCGCTGATATGTTTCAAGAGTACGATCTAAACGTTATCGCTGTTACAAGTAGCACTGGAATTTTACTTGGTCGTATCACGTCTGATGATATCCACGACTACATTCAAGAGAGTGCAACTGAGCAAATTTATAACCTAGCCGGCGTTGATGACGAGTCAGAAGAGGACGATACACTTTTTAAGGCTGGTCGTGGTCGTGCGGTTTGGCTTGGTGTAAATTTACTAACAGCTCTTTTTAGCTCGTCCATAATCGGACTTTTTGACGAGACAATCGCAGCCTACGTCGCTCTTGCTGTTTTAATGCCAATAGTTGCATCAATGGGCGGAAATACCGGCACGCAAGCGCTTGCCGTTACGGTTCGCCGTCTGGCACTTGGTGAGATCGAGTTTAAAGATGCCAAAAATGTCCTAAAACGTGAGGTTAGTATTTCACTCATAAATGGACTAATCTTTGGTGTGGCAATGGGCATAATCGCCTCTGTTTGGTTTGACAAAGGTATGCTTGGCGTTGTTATTGGGCTTAGCATGGTTACGAATTTATTCTTTGCTGGCTTTTTTGGCACGATCATACCTTTAACGCTAAGGCGCTTTAACATAGATCCTGCAGTCGGCTCAGCCGTCATTCTTACTACTTTTACTGATGCGATAGGATTTTTTAGCTTTTTAGGACTTGCAAAATGGATACTACTATAACTAATTTAGAAATTCTGCCTCTTGGCGAGTCAAAATATTTAAAGCCATTTAAGATGAAATTTATGCAAAATGGCATCCAAAGAGACTGGGATTGCGTCAAGGTGATGAATAGTGTTAGTATTTTTTTATATCACGAGCAAAAAGATGCCTTTTTATTTGTAAAGCAGTTTCGTCCTGCTGTTTGGTACTCACAAGAAAAAGAAGGCATCAAAACAAATGAGCAAGGCTTTACTTATGAGCTTTGCGCAGGGCTTATGGATAAAGGACTTAGCGAAGAGCAAACAGCTAGAGAAGAAGCGATCGAAGAAGTGGGCTATGAGCTAAAAGAGATAGAGCGTATCACGATGACATACGGTGCTTTTGGCTTTGGAGGCAATATGCAAACGATGTTTTACGCAAAGATCGATGAGAGTATGAAGGTAAATTCTGGCGGTGGCGTCGATGGCGAAGATATAGAGCTTGTTTTTATAAAACGAGAAGACATGATGAAATTTGCCTTTGACGAGAGCAAAGTCAAGGGCTTTGGGCTCATATTTGCTTATTTGTGGTGGGAGAAATTTAAAAGCTAAAACGATATCTTTTTAATAAGTGCAAAAACAACGACTGCCACTAAAAAGATACCAACCAATATCACATAATCAGACATAACAAGCCTTTAAATTTAAATTTTGGCTTATTGTAACCAAAAATTTAAATAAAGTAAGAACTTTATAACCGCACATATCATAAAATAACTCAAAAACGTACAAGGAGAAGATGATGAGCGAAAATGAAACTCTTTTTATAAACCGAGAATTAAGCTGGCTACGATTTAATTCAAGGGTGCTCGCTCAGTGTGAAAAGGATATACCTTTACTTGAAAAGCTAAAATTTATAGCCATTTATATGACAAATCTAGACGAGTTTTATATGATCAGAGTTGCTGGCTTAAAGCAGCTTTTTGCAGCTGGAGCTACTACAAGCAGTGGCGATGGCATGAGCCCACTTGATCAGCTAAGAGAGATTAGAAAATATCTACAAAATGAGCAAAATTTAGTAGAAGATCACTATAAAAAAACAGTAAATGCTCTTAGCAAAGAGGGGCTTTTTATAAAAAATTATGACGAGCTTGATGATAGCTTGAAGCAAAAGTGCGACGAATACTTTTTCTCAAATATCTTGCCAGTCATCGTGCCTATCGCTGTCGATGCGACTCATCCATTTCCGCACCTAAACAACCTTAGCTTCTCGCTTGCAGTTAAGCTTGCCGATATTGAGCATCCAGAAATTTTAAAATACGGCATGATAAGAATTTCAAGAGTCTTGCCACGTTTTACACAGCCAAGTAGCAATGTTTTTGTGCCGATTGAAACGATCGTGCATCGCCACGCAGAAGAAATTTTTCCAGGGTATAAGCTACTTAGCTCAGCTGCTTTTAGAGTGACAAGAAATGCTGATATCGTCATCGAAGAAGAAGAGGCGGATGATTTTATGATGATACTTGAGCAAGGGCTAAAGCTTCGCAGAAAAGGGGCTTTTGTTCGTATGCAAATCGATAAAAACGTGGATGCTGACATCTTGGAATTCTTAAATTTTCATATGAAAATTTTTCATAAAGATGTCTATTTTTCAAGTATTCCGCTCACTCTTAGCTCGCTTTGGGAGATAGCTGGAAGCAAAAATTTTACCCATCTGGCAAATGCGCCTTACGTTCCAAAAACGCTACCGCCATTTGGCAATGGTATCTCGGTATTTGACGCCATAGATAAAGAAGATGTACTCTTAGTGCATCCATTTGAGAGCTTTGATCCAGTTGTAAGCTTTATAAAAGAAGCCAGCAAAGATCCAAAAGTCATATCTATTCGAATGACACTTTATAGAGTCGATAAAAGTTCACCAATAATTCAAAGCCTAATAGACGCCGCAAGTGATGGCAAGCAAGTAACTGTGATGGTTGAGCTAAAAGCAAGGTTTGATGAAGAGAATAACCTGCACTGGGCAAAGGCGCTTGAAGACGCTGGGGCGCATGTGATATATGGCATCACAGGTTTTAAGGTGCATGCAAAAGTTAGCCAGGTCATCCGCCAAATCGGTGATAAGCTTAAATTTTATATGCACTTTGGCACAGGCAATTACAACGGCAGTTCGGCAAAAATTTACACCGACGTGAGCCTATTTACTAGCAAAGAAGAATTTAGCCAAGATACGACTTCGTTTTTTCACATCCTCTCAGGATATAATAAAAATCGCCGTCTAAACGCTCTTAGCATGTCGCCTTTTCAGATAAAAGAGCGCATTATCGAAAAGATAAGAGTAGAGGCAAGCAAAGGCAGCGAGGGTAGGATCATCGCCAAAATGAACGCACTAATCGATGAAGATGTGATAAATGAGCTTAGCCGCGCATCAAACGCAGGTGTAAAGATCGATCTTATAGTTCGTGGTGTATGCGGACTAAGGCCTGGCATAAAAGGCAAAAGCGAAAACATCAAAGTTCGCTCGATCATTGGCAAATACTTAGAGCACGCTAGAATTTTATACTTTAAACATGCTCAGCCAAAAATTTATATCTCAAGTGCTGACTGGATGCCGAGAAATTTAGAGCGTCGCTTGGAGCTTATGACTCCTATTTTTGAACCAAGACTTCAAGAGAGGTTGCTTGAAATTTTAGAGCTTCAGTTAAGCGATAATGACCTAGCTTTTGAGCTACAAAATAGCGGTGAATACATAAAAGTTGTAAGAAGTGAAAATGAAAAAGTAATATCTTGCCACGAAGTTTTGGAAAATTATATATCTAAAATTTATAAATCCGTAAAAAAAGATACAGATAAAGCAAAAGCCGATATGCTCGCAAGCAAGCTCTTAAAAGAGAGCTAAAAATAAATTAAGCTTTTAGACCTAGTCTAAAAGCTATTTTTTAATCAGCATAAAAAGTACTAGCATTTGATTAAGTAAATATTATTAAAAATTTTAAATCCACAACAAAAAGCAAAATTCATAAACTTACTTGAGCCCCTCAAAGCTAGCCAAATATTTCAAATTTTTTAAATAACTCTGGCTCATCTTCTACTATGCCGCGCTTAACTAGATCAGCAACTACTTCGCGGTCACAATCCGTTTGCAACGGCCAGCCACGCGTATATCCCTCTAGCTCGTCCTTGCTCGTCGCATCTACGCAGAAATTTTCACCATCTATGAAGATATCACGCAAGGCATCGATGTTATTTGTCACACGCCAAAGTAGCATATATGGGTTTTCAAGGTGATTTTGCATATCCACAACGATAAGGAGTTTGAAAAAATCTCTAAATGTCAAAAGCTTAGAAAATAGCTCTTTTACCACACAATCTTTTTCAAATTTCACCACGCAAATAGGCGTTTTGGTATCCGTTTTAAACTGCTTAAGCTCTTTTACGTTTGGCGTAACGCTTTGAAATTTAGCCAAAAGCTCACTGTCACTTAAAACCACAGGGCTAAATTTACAAAAGTCTTGCGTCGCATCTACACCGAGTTTGCCACCAAAACACGAATTTGGACTAGCGTGATCAAGCTGATCGCACACGCCTTGGCTTATTAGCACACTTTGGCTACCAAAACGATTTAGAACAAAGCTAGTAAATTCATCATAGTCTTTGAGCTCAGGCGCATCGGCTCCAACAAAAATGGCATGTTTTACAAAGCTCATCTGCCCAACGCCCCAAAATGCGTGCATGGCCTGCTTTGCATGAGCTGGATAGAGCGTATTTATCTTGGCTAAGATTAGGTTGTGAAAAACGCCATTTTCAGGCATATTGTAGTCCAGTAGTTCAGGCACGGTCGTTCGCAAAAGCGGCAAAAAAACCCGCTCAGTCGCCCAGCCCATATATTTATCCTCAAGTGGCGGCTTTCCAACCACAGTCGCGTGAAATATCGGCTCACGCTTACTAGTTATCGCCGTTACATCCATCACCGGAAAAGGCTCGATAGGCGTATAAAAGCCAGTATGATCGCCAAATGGCCCCTCAAGCTCACACTTAGCCGTATCCACGAAACCTTCTATCACGTAGTCCGCATCGTGCGGAACGTAAATTTCATTCGTTAAGGATTTTATAAGTTTGGCTGGCTCTTTGCGGATAAAACCATAAAGCAAAAGTTCAAAAACTCCCTTTGGAAGCGGTGCTTGCCCACACCAGATGTAGAGTGGATCGCCACCAATAGCTACAGAGACTGGCATTTTTTTGCCAGCGCGCTTGTATTCATGAAAGAAATTTGCACCGTCTTTGTGGATCTGCCAGTGCATGCCAAGGCGATTTTTATCATAAATTTGTAGGCGGTACATGCCTAAATTTTGCAGCGTGCCATCTAGACTTTGCGTATAGACCTGACCCATCGTGATAAAAGCGCCTCCATCATGTGGCCATGTCTTTAGTGCAGGTAGACTCAAAAGATCGGCCTGCTCGCCTATAAATTTTACCTGCTGACACTCGCCCTCGCCTTTTAGCCTTTTAGTAAAAATTTTTCTCATGCTAAAAAGATAGGCTAAAAAATCAAGCTTTTCTTTGAAATTTTCAGGTTTTTTGGGCTTTAAAAGCTTTTCTATCTCTTCTGCTATCTCATCAGGATTTAGCCCAAATATAAGCTCAAGTGCGTGTTTTGAGCCATAGATATTTGTAAGCACTGGGGCAAATTTACACCCAGTTTTTTTGCAGACTGGGTTTTTAAAAAGTAGCGCTTGCGAGCCCTCACGCTTGACCTCGATGTAGCTAGCGTGCGCGATCTCAAGATCAATATCTACTGGCTCGTCGATAACACGAAGTAGATTATTTTCTTTTAAAAGCTTGATGTAGTCCATATTTCGCCTTTTTGATTTTTGGGCGATTTTAGCCAAAAATAGCTGAAAAAGGCGAAGTAAAGCGGGTATTTATTATTTGCCGCACGCACCGATAGCTATCAGAGTATCGATCGCTGTTTCGGACGCATTCTTTACGATGTTGCCTCGCCGTTTAAATAGACGCAAGCATTAAATTTATACTCCATTGTCGTAATGTCCGTAAACTAGCGCTCAACGCACACCTATGCATGGCCGGTATACTTATATCTTTTTCAAAGTAATTCATTACAATTTTTTTTTAAACGTTAGATAGCATCGTGGTTTTGAAAACGGCAGTAATTTTTTTAATTACTTCGATATACTACATTTTAGTAGTTTGCCAAATATCTCTTTGCTATATTTCATAAAACGCTCACCAAGTTTAACACCCTCTATATCAACGCTAATAACACTATCTTGCACCTCAAAAATGATGCTCTTATCAGTGATCTTCACTTGTTTGCAAGCGTTGTAGCAAACGTCGCCGTTGCACTCTGCGTATATGCCGTTTATGTCGGCGTTTTCGTCGTCATCTTTTTTGAGCTTGATCGGTCTTTGAAAGATTATGTAGTTTTTGTAGTCGTATTTGTCGTCTGCAAGACCGATCATATAGTAGTTGTCTTTGCTATTTTTAGTAGCGGTTAGGGCTTTTGCTTTAAATTTTAGCTCAAACACACTCTAAGCCATCTCTTCAGCGCGTTTTAAAAGCTCTCTCGCCCCTTTTTCTATAAATTTATGAGCTAGCTCCTTGCCAACGCTTTGAAATTTATCTTTGCTAACCTTTAAGCTATCTTTTATAAACTCGCTTCCATCAGGCAGACCAACGATCGCATCGATAGAAATTTCATCACCTTTTAGCCTTGCGCTTATGCCAATTGGTACCTGGCAGCCGCCTTCTAAAACGCTTACAAAGTCACGCTCTATGGTCGTTTCTATAACCGCATTTTTATCGTTTAAAAAAGAGATCTCATCTAAAATTTTCTTCTCATCTCTAGCTTCTATCCCGAGAGCGCCCTGACCCATCGCAGGTATCATCTCGTCAAAGCCAAATGTATAGATATGTGCCACTTCAGCCTTGACATTTAGGCGGTTTATGCCAGCCATCGCTAAAATGATCGCGTCAAATTCGCCCTCTTTTAGCTTTCTAAGTCTAGTTTGCACGTTTCCACGAAGCGAGATGATCTCAATATCAGGCCTCATGATAAGTAGCTGCATCTTGCGGCGCAGGCTCGTTGTACCAACCTTTGCACCGTGTGGTAGGTCGCTAAATTTAGCAAATTTCTCACTTATCATCGCATCTCTTGTGTCCTCACGTGAGCAAATGGCAGCTAGTTTAAGCCCTTCTGGAAAGACTACTGGCACGTCTTTTAAGCTGTGTACCGCGATGTCAGTCTCGCCTTTTAGCATACTATCTTCGAGCTCTTTTGTAAAAAGCCCCTTACCGCCGATCTTTGCAAGCGGCGTATCAAGGATCACGTCGCCCTTTGTCTTCATGCCAATAAGCTCAACTTTTATATCGTTATGTTTTGATTCTATTCTAGCTTTGATATGCTCGCTTTGCCAAAGCGCTAAGATACTCTTTCTAGTTGCTATTTTTATCTCTTTCATCATCTCTCCTAATTTACTCTTTTTGGCTCTTCTATAACCTCAACGTCGATGATCTCGCCATCATCTTTTTTAGTACTTTGTTCGCTAAAATTTTGAAATTTAAACTCTTGATAACTCTCGTTTTTGGCTGCATTTTTCTTAAACACTAAAGAAAAAACGACTACGGCTATACCAAAAATATCTGTTAAAATTCCCGGTAAAAACAAAAGCATTCCGCCAAAGCTAAGCCCTAACTGGCTAAATAAATTTCCGCCAAGAAAGCTTTTAAACGCCACTTGAGGCGAATTTAAACTAGAAAATCCAGCATTAAAAAGAAGTGCGATGCCAACAAATCCAGAGACCAGCACCTCAAGAAAGTAGTTTAAAAAGCCAAATTTATCAACAAAAAGATAGATAAATATCGCTTCTATCAAAAAAAACAAAAATGCAAAAAATCTCATAAGCTTTCTTTTATCTTTTTAAAGGCTTCGTTTACGCCGATCGTTTCTTTGCTTAAACCATCTCTTGTTATAAACTCAACCTTGCCATTTGCAAATTCTTTACCCACAAGCAGCGCATAAGGGAAGCCGATGAGTTCAAAGTCATTCATCTTAACGCCAAATCTCTCGTTTCTATCATCGATGATGACGCTAATGCCAGCTTTTTTAAGGCTCTCATAAAGCTCAAATGCAAATTTTACGCCCTCTTCATCTTTTAAATTTGAGATGATGATCTCCACGTCAAACGGTGCGCACTCTTTTTTCCAGATGCAGCCCTTCTCATCGTGGCTAGCCTCTATCATCACAGCGATAAGCCTGCTAATACCAATACCGTAGCAACCCATCAAAAATGGCTTTGCCTTGCCGTTTTCATCAAGATATGTCGCATTCATCGCAGCTGAATATTTATCGCCTAGCTGAAAGATGTGACCGACTTCTATACCCTTGCTAAGTTTTAAATTTCCGCCACACTCTGGGCATTTATCGCCCTCTTTTACCTTTACAAGGTCTTTAAATCTCTCTTCGTTAAATCCGCTAACACTAACGCCAACAAAGTGGTAATCCTTTTCGTTGGCACCACATATCATATTATTTGCGCCTTTTAGCTCGTTGTCTATATAAAATTTCACATCTTTTAGCCCAACCGGCCCACAAAATCCAGCCACAAGCCTAGCTTTTATAATCTCTTCTTCGCTAGCATCGACAAGTTCGAGCGCATTACAAGCATTTTGTGCCTTTGTCTCTTGAAGCTCGTCATCACCTCTTACGAAAAAAACCACAACTTCTTCTTTGTCTTCATAAATAGCTTTTTTAATAACAGCTTTTATGCAGTAAAACTCGCTAACTTTGAAAAATTCTGCCACACCTTTTATAGTCTTTGTATCCGGTGTCTTAAATTTAGCCGCATCAGCCTCTGGCGTTTCAGCATCTGTTGTTCTAGCTTTTCTTCTAGCAGCCTCTATATTTGCAGCGTATTTGCAAGCCTCACAGCAAAGGATGTCATCTTCGCCATTACTTGCAAGCACCATAAATTCTTTACTGCCGCTACCACCGATAGCTCCACTATCAGCCTCAACAGCTCTAAAATTTAGCCCCAGACGAGTGAAAATTTTACTATAAGTTGCCTCCATAAGGTCAAACTCACGCTTTAGATCCTCTTTACTAGAGTGAAAACTATAAGCATCTTTCATTGTAAATTCTCGTCCTCTTAGCAATCCAAAGCGTGGTCTTGCCTCGTCACGAAATTTGGTGTTTATCTGGTATAAATTTAGTGGTAGCTGCTTGTAGCTAGTCACCTTGCCACGTACTAAAGCAACGGCTGCCTCTTCGTTTGTAGGGCTTATAACAAAGTCATTTTCTTTTCTATCTTTAAAGCGTAAAAGCTCCTTGCCAAAGACATTGTAACGTCCACTTTGCTTCCAAAGCTCACTTGAAGTAACCACGCTAAAGCTCACCTCTAGCGCCCCAGCCTCATCCATCTCCTCTCGTGCGATACGAGAAATTTTCTCATGCATGATCTTTCCAAGCGGCAGATAGTTATAAAGACCAGAGCCTATCTGCTCAACAAATCCACCTCTTATTAAAAATTTATGACTTGGCAAAGAGGCGTCTTTTGGCGCTTCTTTGGTCGTTGGTGCATAAAATTTACTAAATCTCATCTATATCTCCCACTTGAAAATTTTGCTCTTCTTTTATATCAAATAAAAATCTAACTCCATTTGAAAGCTCGCTAGACCTCTCCTCGTCCGCAAGGCTTTTTAGCTTCATCGTTGGCTGATGTAAGAAGGCTTTAAAAACTTGATGAATGAGCTTTTGTGCCTCCTCATAATCACTATGTTTTAAATATCCTTTTTTTATCGCTTTTTCTAGCTCGTTTTTAGCGCAAATTTCAGCTTGTTTGCGGATAGATTTTATTAGTGGCACACTCATATCTTCTTTTAAAATTTTTAAAAATTCGCTTGTGCCTTGACCTACGATCGAATAAGCCTTTTGTGCTTGCTCCTCTCTTAGAGCTAAATTTTTCCTTACTATCTCCTCTAAACTATCAACCGTATAGACGCTAATAAATTCTGTATTTATAAGATCAATATCCCTTGGCACGGCAATATCGAAAAAGTATCTATGAAATTCTCTTGGTTCGATTATGGCATTTGTGATGATCGCGTGCGGGGCTGCGGTGCTTGAAAATATTAGATCGTAATTATTTACATACTCTTTTAATTTTAAAATGCTATCCCAACTAGCGTTATCACCCAGGCTATCAACTAGCTGCTCAACACGCTCGGAGCTTCTGTTTATGATGATGACTTCTGCGCCACTTGATATGAGGTGTTTTGCTGCTAGCTCGCCCATCTCACCAGCGCCTACGACGATAGCAGTTTTTCCTTCAAGCGTGCCAAAAATTTCTTTTGCTTTTGCCACAGCTACGCTTGAAACAGAGATCGGGTTTTTAGAAATTTGAGTTTCGTTTCTAACTTTAGCAGCGCATTTACATGCATAATGGATGATTTTACTGATTTGTTCGCCGCAAGCTGAGCTATCGTAAGCAAATTTAAAGGCATTTTTTAACTGACCAACGATCTGCGTTTCGCCGACGACTAGGCTATCAAGCGAGCTTGCCACGGCAAAGAGGTGGTGCACGGCTCCGCTATCTTCATAAATATCAGCCCTCTCATAAAGCTCATCTTCAAAAACACCTGAAAATACAGACATGCACCTAAATGCATGCGTTGTTGCACTTTCTAGATCACTAACGCTTGCAATTATCTCAACGCGGTTGCATGTATTTAAAACCATACATTCGTTTATACTTTTATTTGATCTTAGTAGTTTTAAAATTTGCTCTTTTTTCTCATCGCTATCAAATGCAAGCTTTTCTCTAACTGAAATATCAGTATTTTTATATGTAAAACTTATATCTAAATAGTGCATTAAAATTCCCTATCTATCATACTTTTTATAATCCCTTCAAGCTCGGCGTTTTTATACTCTTTTATCGCTTCTATCGCTTCATTTCCAAGCCTTTTGGCTTCATTTATGGCTTTACTCAGTGAGCTAGTTTTATCAAAATTTTCTTTTAGCCATGAAATTTCGTCCGCGTTTAACTTCTTTGCCCAAAGCGATCTAAGCTTTGTTTTACCAGCCTCGTCCAGGCTCTTATAAAGATAAATGTAAGGAAGTGTCGTTTTGCCTTCGACAAAGTCATTGAGTGCTGGCTTGCCAAGCGTTTTCTCATCTTGAGTTATGTCTAAGATGTCATCAACGATCTGAAACGCAAGGCCTAAATTTTTGCCGTAAATTCCAAATTTCTCACTATCTTTGCCAGCTAGCTTTGCTCCGCAAATAGCCGTGGCTTCTATCAAACAGCTGTTTTATAGTAGATCATTTTTAAGTATTCTTGCTCGTTTTCATTAAAATTTTCAGCCATTTTCACATCCATCATCTCGCCGATACTTAGCTTGCTGACTGCATCTGAGATGATAGCTGCGATGCTTGAATCAAATTTTGTAAGCTCAAAATAAGCCTTTGAGTAGAGGATGTCGCCCAACATAACCGAGTTTTTACTACCAAAAAGCGCGTTTATGCTTGGCTTGCCGCGTCTTATATTTGCCTCGTCTATGACGTCGTCGTGAAGCAAACTTGCAAGGTGGATGAGCTCGATGATAGCGCAAAGTTTAAGTGAAATTTCGCTCTCACCTGCGATCTTTAAAAGAAGTTTTGAGCGTAGCTTCTTGCCTGAGCTTATCTTTAAAAACATCTCAAACGCCTCTTTGTAGCCAAGCTCGCTTATAAATTTACCCATTATTTCATCGATTTTATCCATTTTTATCCTTCTATTTAGCCTCATCTGGATCTCTAAAACCCACATCCACACGCTTGCTCTCATCTAGCAGAGCCACCCTAAAATGCGCCTTTTTATCCTTAAAATCAATAAATGATATATAAAGACTCACGCTCTCATTTGGCGGCATCGTAAAATCAGGCAAAACTCGCTGCATATAGGTGTTTTGTCCTTGTCTTAGCGAAAAGACCATCTGCCTTGGATAGCGCCTAAAAAAGCTTTGCACGGTGATATTTGTGCTATCAAATAGCGTCCAGCGAAAGTCAAATGTTTCAACCCTTTGAGTTCGCTTCTCAGTTATAAAAACTCTTGCCCACTCATCTTTTTTAAGCTCAAACGTATGCACGGAACTTGGGTCAAAATTTGGCTCCTTAGCAAAGACAAGAGCAGCCAACAAAGCAATGAGCGCGAAAATCTTACTCATTTTGGCTTAAAATTTCTCCGCTAAGCTCGATATATAGGTCATTTACTCCATTATAAATTTTATCTTGCTCTGAGACTATAAAATTTCTAATCTCGTCCTCGCTAACGCCATGCTTTTCACAAAGCTCGCTCATAGCCACAAATTTTTCAAAAATTTTATCTATCTCGTTTTTAACCAAAACAGCATTTGCGTTAAACAAAATGTCATAAAATTTATTCCTCGCACTGCCCTCAAATATATCTATCATCGCTGTTTCTTTGAAAATTTCTTAAGATTATAGCCAATTAAAACTAAGTTAAAAATTTAATATTATCTCCCAAGCTTCGCTAATATTTTTAGCATTATAGGTCGCTGTTTTACTCTCCTCGCCAAATCCCCAGCTAACTTGCAAGAAAGGCATATTTGCATTTTTAGCAGCTAGCTCGTCTTTTAGGCTATCTCCAATAAAGATCGCTTTGCTAGCTCCAGTTTTACTAACAGCTAGATGAAGCATCGCAGGATCAGGCTTTTGCGGTATCTCTTTGCTAGCGCCGATAACCTCGTCAAATAGCTCATAAATTTCATTTTTCTTTAAAATTTTCTCTAACGTATCATGTGGCGCGTTGCTTGCCAAAACAACCTTGTAATGAGCCTCTTTGCACTTTTGCAAAAGCTCTTTTACGCCCTCATATGTAGTCGCGCACTCATCGTAAAATTTCTTAAATTTCTCTTCAAAACCCTCTTTTAAGCTCCTGCTTGGCGTGTCGATGCCATAAAATTCAAGGGGCAAATTTCTACCTGGCTCATTGATCGTTTTTATGATAAATTCTTTTTCAAGTGGCGATAAATTTAGCTCATCTCTTACTTCATTTACTGTTTTATATATTGCCTCGCCGCTATCGATCACGGTGCCATCCATATCAAAAACAACTACTTTCAATCCTCATCCTTAAATTTATTTTTATGTTTTTCTTTCTTATATGTCTTTTGATTTTTTAGCTTATCAAGTAGATTTGCCGCCTTTAAAAGCTCCTCTTTTGGGGCGTTTTTGATAAGCAAATTTATAAAATTTTCTAGTGCCTTTGAGTATGGCTGATCAAGATAGACAGCCTCTACTTTTTCGATGACTTTCGCGTTTTTCTCCACTCTTTGGCGAAATTCAGCCTCGTCAAAATCATCTCTTTTTAGACCATTTATCGCTGATTTTGCAAATTTTTCTAGCGCACGAAGATATTTTACACGCTTAAATTTGTCCGTAACTTGGTTCAAATTTTTCCTTTTTTTGGCAAATTATATCAAAATTTGATTTTATCCCCTAAATTTTGGCTTTGCTAATGTATAATTTACGCCAAAATTACTTAAACAAGGAGCAAAAATGAGACAAGAAACCGCTGCGATCCACGTAGGCTACGATACACATGAAGGCTTTGGCACGATGGCTGTGCCTATTTTTCAAAGCACAGCTTACGACTTTGGGAGTGCTGAGACAGCCGCAGCTAGGTTCGATCTAAAGGATGGCGGCCACATCTACACAAGACTTGGCAATCCAACGACAGATATCTTTGAAAAAAGGGTCACTGCACTTGAGGGCGGAGCCGCTGCGATAGCGACTGCAAGCGGTCAGTCAGCTTTGTTTTACAGCATCATAAATTTAGCCCAAGCAGGCGATAACATCATCATCGCTAAGAAAATTTATGGCGGCACGACGGTGCTTTTTACGCATACGCTCAAAAGATTTGGCATAGAGGCCAGAGTCTTTGACAGCGACACGGCCGATGATCTGGAGGCCTTGATAGATGATAAAACTAGGGCTATATTTTTTGAAACACTCTCAAATCCGCAGATTTCTATCCCAAATATCGAGAAAATCGTAGAAATTTCAAATAAATATGGCATCATCAGCATCACTGATAACACTGTGCCAACACCTATCATCTTTCAGCCACTTCGCCACGGTATCGATGTTTGCGTGCATAGTGCGAGCAAATATATGAGCGGTCAGGGCCTTAGCCTAGCAGGTGTGGTCGTAAGTGCAAATCACCTAAACGAAAAGCTAAAAGGCAACAAAAGATATGAGCATTTTAATGTGCCAGACGCTAGCTATCACGACATCGTCTATGCTGATATGACGGATCATTTTGACATCTATACGCTAAGAATGAGGCTTGCTATCGTGCGCGATATCGGTGCTGTGATCTCTCCGTTTAACTCTTGGCAGCTCATACAAGGGCTTGAAACGCTTGCTGTTAGGGTTGAGAGACACTCGCAAAACGCCCTAAAAGTGGCTAAATTTCTAAACTCTCACAAACATATAAAAAGTGTGGCATACCCAGGGCTTGCCGACAACGTGGATCACGCAAAGGCGCAAAAATACTTTAAAGATGGCATGGCAAATGGGCTATTTTGCTTTGATACTGATAGCTTTGAGCGTGCAAAAAAGATGCTAGAGCGCGTAAAACTCTTTAAGATCGTGGTAAATATCGGCGATACAAAGTCGCTCATCACGCACCCGGCTTCAACTACGCACCAACAGCTAAGCAGCGAAGAGCTAATCAAAGCTGGCATCACAAAAGAGCTGATAAGAGTTAGCATAGGCCTTGAAAATGCTGAGGATCTGATAGCTGATCTGGCTCAAGCCTTAGAATAAAGAAATTTCTAGCTCATTTGGGCTAGAAATTTAAATTTTACTCAAGCTTGCCATGTATCCTCTCGCACTCTTTTGCTTGCCTTATAAATTTTATAACGAAAAAGATGACAAGTAGCGGCACGCTTATATACCAAAAGGCAAAAAAGGCGAGCAGAAAAAACATAAATAAGAATGTTGCAAAATATACCAAGACTGCAAGGATGATACTGTCAAGCATTCTGCCTCCCATTTTGCTAGCGTTTTATTGATTTTATAAAAAGCAAAATAAAATGAGACTGAACGTATTTGTTTTGGCCTTAAAATTTGAGCAAGGCGGTAAGCGAAGCCAAGATTTTAGTAGGTAACTCTTGCGAGTAAATAGAATTTCAAAAATTTGTAAAAATATAAAATCCCATTTGTGATACTTCTATTCAAAAGGGAGACAAGGGGACTCAAGTTATGGTCTGCTTGCAGTTGCGAGCTTGCGAAGCAAAGCCGTCCCCTTATCCCCCCTTTAATCCCTCAATCACCTCGCACATCAGAGGTAGCACACAAAGGTGCTAACGCACCGCATGCTATTAAAAACTCTGGCAAATTTTAAAATTTATGAGCGAGCATATCACGGCTCTAAATTTAGTACTAAACGAAGTGTAGCCTAAATTTAGTAGTCTGCTAAGGCGAGTGAGTAAAGTTTTAAAATTTACAAAAAGAAATAAAATGTGGCAATTTTTATCAAAAATTTTAATAAGTCAAATACTTAACCGTATCTTGATAAAGCACTTGATTTTCGCATTGTATCAGCAGCAAGTCATTTTCTTCAAAGATTGTTGAGCCAGTCGGCTTTTGATACTCGTTTTTACGCTTTATTAGAATTATTAAAAACTCAGTTGGAAGCTCAAGCTGAGCCAAATCTTTGCCAATTAGTTTTGAGCCATAGTGAATGGTGTGCTGACGAAGTGTGTAGCTTAAGATCGGAGAGTTTTCTACTGACTTAACATCCTCTTGCTCACTCTCTTTGACCTTAAATTTATCAGCCGCAAAGCCAAGCGACATACCCTGTATCAAAATAGAAATCAAAACCATAAAAAATATAATGTTAAAAATCATATCCGCATCACGTACGCCATCGACATAAACATAGGTAGCTAGCACCACTGGCACGACGCCTCTTAGCCCAACCCAGGAGATAAAAATTTGCTCATTTATCTTAAATTTTGAAAATGCAAGTGATGCAAAAACACCAAGTGGCCTTGCAAAAAACATAAGCCATAAGGCCAAAACAAGCGCTAACAGCGCAGTTGCAGGAAGTTGTGAGGGATTTACCAAAAGACCAAGTGTTAAAAAGACAACTATCTGCATCGTCCAAGCGATACCGTCATGAAAACCGACTAAATTTTTCTTATGAGAAAACTCTTTTTTGTTTATGAAAATTCCAGCAATATAAACAGCCAAGTAGCCATTGCCACCAACTTTAAAGCAAAGTGTGTATAAAAGCAATATCCAAGCGATAGAAAAAACTGGATAAAGGCCCCAGCTTTTTAGGCGAAGTCTATTAAAGATAGCTGGCAAAGCAACGCCAAATAAATAGCCCATAGCGATACCTATGCCAAACTGCTTAACCAGTGTAATCGCCCACTCTGACGCACTTGGAGTGCTATTTAGTGAGATCATTTGAATGATCGTCATAGTTAAAAATATCGCCATTGGATCGTTTGAGCCAGATTCAAGTTCAAGCAATGGTGCAATGCTATTTTTAAGTGAAATTTTCTTAGCTCTTAGTATGGCAAATACCGCTGCTGCATCTGTTGAAGAGATGATGGAGCCTAGCAAAAAGGCCTCTGCCCAGGTAAAATCAAGCAGATATTTTGCAACTGGAGCGATGGCTAGCGCGGTTAAGAAAACGCCAAGTGTAGCAAGTGCTAAACCTCTAGCAAAAATAGGTTTAATCGCTGCAAAATCAGTATCTAGCCCACCAGCGTAAAGTATAAAAATAAGTGCTAGCATACCGACATTTTGAGCAATCATTTGATCATCAAAATTTACACCCAGCAAGCCGTCTGAGCCAGCCAACATGCCAACGCCTAAAAATATTATTAAAGATGGAATTCCAAATTTATCAGAGATCTTACTTAAAAGAATGCTAGTTATAAGCAAAACCGCAAAAAATAGTAGTAAATTCTCCAAACAAACTCCACAAAATTATATTAAATCATACTTTCAAAAGCTTCAAATTTTTCTTGATTTGAAAGCATTTCAAGCAATACACCATAATTATCTTTTATCTCATCTTGAAGCTTAGTAGTAAGCTCTTTAGCGTTTCTTCCGTCTTTTGGATAGCTTACTATTAAATCAATTGGCTCAGCGTTTAAAAACTCTTGAATACCTGATAATAGTTCGCTAGCTCCTCTTTCATTTGTTCCATGAAGCACGACTACATAATGCTCATTCTCTCTTACAACGACGTCAGTTTGTCTTAAAAATTTTTCAAAGAGTTCACTATACTCTTTAGTACTTGGCAAAGAAAAATATATCAAAGATAAATTTTTTGCATAATCTTTTACATTTTTATAACGATTTATAAAAGCTATTTCAAGATCTATTATTGATAAGATATCAACTGGTGAGAAAATTTTTGCTGCCATTTTTAGCCCTCTTTTGTTTATTATGTTTTATTTAAGTCACTATTATATCTTGTAAATTTTCAAAAACAAAGACATTCATTCCGTTTTTGTATTCGTACCTAAATTTGAGTCCATGAGCATCAAGTATATTGCTAACTATATATAAACCTAGGCCAAAACTCTTTTGAGTATCCTCTCCTTTGATAAATGGCTGGATATAAAAGTCAAGATCATTTTTTAGCTTCTCGCCTTGAGTTATAAATTTCATATGATCCTTACTAACAACGATATTTACGTGCTTATCAGTTGAGTATTTTATGCCATTATCTATCATATTTTTTATAGCGACTGAAAATAGCTTGAAATCAACAAGCACCCTAACCTCATCAAGCTCACTGACACCAACACACTCTTTTTCTACCATGGCTATATCGATTGCCTCATCGATGAGATCCCTCATAAAACATGGCGTTTTATTGCTAAGTCCTATTTTTGATGTTATCTGCTCGATCGCTGCAAGTTCGTTTATTAAATTTTCAAGCTTATGAAAGACAGAGATCAGCCTCTCTTGATTTTTACTTTTTTCTATCATTTGAGCGGCTATCAGGCCTTTTGTGATAGGAGTTTTTAGCTCATGCATGATATTTCTTAAGAAAAGATGCCTTGAGTCATTAAGCGCCTTGATCTGACAAACCGCCTCATAAAATGCCTCTGAAACCTCAGAAATTTCATCCTTGCCGTTGCCAACATTTTGCACACCATCAAGCTCACCATTTGCAAATTTTACGATCTGACGCTTTAGCTTTCTAAGTGGTTTTATCTTATATATGACAAAAATGTAAGCACCTAGCAAAATGACCGCAACCACCAAAAAAACAGCCTTTATCACCTCGTATCTGTAAGGCTGAAATTCTTTATCCATTAAAAGCTTTAACTCGTCTAAATGCTCAATCCTTAAATAATGATGCTTGTCATAAAGCAAGATCGCACTAGATCCTAGATCGCTTGAAATTTCTTCTAAAACGGTCGCTTGTTTTAAAATTTCATCTTTTCTCTTCTCGTCTTTAATCTCTGGCATATCAATGTTTGAAAGCTGGCGGTCGTACTGAGCTTTATTTATGATGCCACCCATATAAAATAAATTTGTCCTAGCAACGTTTGAGTATTTGTTATTTAGCTCTCTTGTATAGTTTTGCTTATCAAAGCCCATGAGCCACAAAAAAGCTAGAAATATCGAAACGAGCGCAAGGGCAAAGATAAAAGTTATGGTTATAAAAATAGAAGATCTTGGCATCAAAGAACCAATTTATAGCCGATACCACGGATCGCGTGGATGTATTTTGGCTCTTTTGGATTTTCATTTAGTTTTTGGCGAATTCTGCCGATGATGACGTCAATACTTTTGTTTGAGCTATCTTCATTTATGCTCTCGCAGTTATAGATAAGCTCCTCTCTAGTAACCGCTCCGCCCTCTTTTAAAAGTAGATATTTTAAGATATCGTATTCTGCGGCAGTTAAATTTAGCACGTTTCCTTTAAATAAAATTTCACGCTCAAATTCTTTTAAAACCAGGTCTTTATTTAAATTTCTCGCTTCATTTGGTGGGGTGATACTCTGCCTTCTTAGATGACTTTTGATACGAGCCAAAAGCTCTTGTGGGTCATATGGCTTTGGCAAATAATCATCCGCTCCGTTATCAAGAGCATTTACCTTATCCGTTATATCATGTCTTGCACTTGATATGATAATAGGAATATTGTGATTTTTCCTGATCTCTTTACAAACTTCCAATCCATCCATACCAGGCAATGTAAGATCTAGTATCACTAGGTCAAATTTACTTGTATTTAGCGTAGATAGTCCGATATATGGCTCTTCAGCAGTTACTACTTCAATATCGTAGTTTTCTAGATATTCGGTTAAAATTTCAGCAAGCTCCATATCATCTTCTATCATTAAAATTCTAGTCATGATCTTTCCTGTTGTAAATTTATTTTTAAGGATTATAGCAGATTAAGATTTTAAAAATTTAAAAGGGTTAAGAGCTGAAATTTCAGCTCTTATATGATTATTTTATAACAAGGCCTTGTATGATACCGCCGCGATTTATCCACACTAGTGTCTTTTTACCTTTTGTATTTTTGACTGTATTTGCAAATGTTTGAAGATCTTTTATGCTCTCTTCGCCAACTTGCACGATCACATCACCTCTTTCAAAGCCAAAGTCTTCAGCTTTTGAGCCTGATTTTACATCAGTTACTAGCACGCCTTGAGTATCTGGGCTGATTTTGTATTTATATCTTATCTCATCGCTTAGATTACTGACGCTAAGTCCTTCGATGATAATGCTTTTTGCTATGTCTTTTGAATTGTGATCAGCGTTTGCAAGCTTGATTTTTGCATTCATTATTTTATTTGATCGCTCGTAAGTTATATCAACGCTGCTATTTGGAGTTAGTGAACCGATGAAATTTTTAAGATCATTTGCGTTTTTTATAGTTTTATCGTTAGCTGATATGACTAAATCGCCTCTTTTTAGTCCAGCTTCATCTGCTGGCATGCCTTGCTCTACGCCACTTATTAAAGCACCTTCTTTATTTGTGTAAAGCTCTTTTTGCTCATCAGTTAAATTTGCAATCGTAACGCCGATAAAGCCACGCTCGATCTTACCGTCAGTTATCAGCTTTTTAGCGATATCTTTTACCATATTTGATGGAATCGCAAAGCCAATGCCGTTATTGCCACCACTTTTTGAAAGTATGGCTGAGTTTATTCCGACTAAATATCCTCTGCTATCAACTAAAGCGCCGCCTGAATTTCCTGGGTTTATAGAGGCGTCTGTTTGGATAAAATTTTCATATTGATTAAGTCCGATATTATCTTTATTTAGGCCTGAAATGATACCTTGAGTGATACTTTCACCAACGCCAAATGGATTACCTATTGCAAATACGACATCTGCGTCAAGTAGTTTTGACGAGTCTGCAAAAGTGATTGCATTTAGTCCGTTTGCCTCTATCTTTACGACGGCTAGATCGGTTTTTGGATCACTTCCTATTAGCTTTGCTTTATACTCTTTACCACCATTTGCAAGGGTTACGACTATTTGGTCGCTATCTTCTATAACGTGGTTATTTGTAACGATATATCCATCATTTGAGATAATAACGCCAGAACCAAGCGAAGTAGTTTTTTCTTTTTCTTTTGGTTTTGCAAAGTTAAATCCAAAAAATTCATTGAAGAAAGGGTCATTAAACATCTGCTCAATAGCAGCGTTATTTACCGTTTTTGTAGTTGAGATATTTACAACTGAAAGCTTTGCCTGAGCGATCGAGTCATAATAAGAAAGTACGCTATTTTTATCGCTAAGTGGCGAGACTCTCGTGATATTAGAGTTAGCTTCATTAAATTTAATATCAGCCCCCACTAAAAAAGAAGCTGCTACTAATGAAATTAGCACAATCTTTTTCATTTTTTTCCTTTAAACTAAAAATTTTTGCAAATTATAAATATAGTGAAAAAATAAAATCTTAACACTTTTTCTTGTTATTAAACAAAAATAAACTTGACTTGCATAGACTAAAGCTTTGTGATATAATCCGTATCAAAAAAATATAAGGAGAATATATGAGTGAAAGCTTATATGAGACTTTAGGGGTTTCAAAGGGTGCCTCAAGCGACGAGATAAAAAAAGCTTATAGAAAACTTGCCAGAAAATATCACCCGGATATCAATAAAGACCCTGGAGCAGAAGATAAATTTAAAGAGATAAATGCTGCTTATGAAATTTTAAGCGACGATAAAAAACGAGCTCAATACGACCAGTACGGCGATACTATGTTTGGCGGTCAAAATTTCCACGACTTTGCTAGTAGTTCAGCCGATATGGGCGATCTAAATGAAATTTTAAAGAATATCTTCTCAGGTGGCTTTGGCGGCGGTGGAGCTAAATTTAGCAGCGGATTTGGTAGTAATTTTGGAGGCTTTGACGGATTTAGTAGTGGTGGATTTGACTTTGGTGGAGCTGATCTAGACGTAAATGCAAAAATTTCTATACCATTTGACGTAGCTGTAACTGGTGGTGAACATAAGATAAATTTTAATGGCGAAAGCATTAAGATAAAAATTCCAAGCGGCATAGAAGGCGGCGAGAAGCTTCGTGTAAAAGGCAAAGGCAAGAGTGCTGGTGGTCAAAAAGGCGACCTCATACTTGCCATTAGCGTTGAGCCAAGCGACGAATATGAAAGAGTCGGAGATGACCTTTATAAAGATATAGAAATTCCACTAAAAACTATGCTTTTTGGCGGAAAAGTCGATGTACATACTTACAAAAAAGATGTCACGATTAAGATCGCTGAGAACTCAAAAACAGGCACAAAGATCCGTTTAAAAGGGTATGGCGTGCAAAACAGAAAGAGCGGAATTTATGGCGATCTTTACTTAAAAGCCAGGGTAAAACTTCCAAATATTAGTGAGCTTGATGAAGGCTTAGTAAAAGAGTTAAAAGAAAAATTACCGGAGTAAAAAATGCAAAATTATGAAGAACCACTTTTTTTAATAAGCGTTGTTGCAAAGGTTTTAAGCATACATCCACAAACTTTAAGACAGTATGAAAGAGAGGGACTTATCGAGCCATCAAGAACAGATGGCAAGATGAGGCTCTACTCACAAAAAGATGTTGATCGCGTAAAAACTATACTAAATTTAACCCGCGAACTAGGTGTAAATTTAGCCGGCGTTGATGTGATACTTCAGTTGAAAGAAAAAATTGACGATTTAGAATCAACTATTGATGAGCTAAATAAAAAATTACACGAAGCTACCAGTCAAACTAGCACAAAAAGATCGCTTGTAAAGAGAAAAAATAGCTTTGATCTAGTCTTTTATGAAGGTAAAAAATAATTTATGGAACAAATTTTAGAAGGTTTCTTGCTTGTTGCAGCGATCTCAGTCGCATTAAACGTCATTTTTAAAAAATTTCAGATACCAACCATCATCGGCTACATCGTAACAGGTACACTTATATCAGAATTTTTCAACCTAAAAAGCAATGATGAAATTTCTCATATCGCGGAATTTGGTATCGCGTTTTTGATGTTTACCATTGGGCTTGAGTTTAGCTTTAAACACTTAATGGGTATGAAAAAAGAGGTTTTTTTAAACGGTGGCTTACAGGTTTGTTTAAGTGGCTTTATAATGGGCGTGATGCTTTACTATGCCCTTCACTTAAAAGACGAAACGGCACTTATTGCAGGTCTTGCGCTTGCACTCTCATCAACTGCGATCGTGCTAAAGACGCTAAACGATAGTGGCGATGTGAGCAAAATTTACGGTAGAAAAGCACTTGGAATTTTACTATTTCAAGATATTGCAGTTATCCCTATTTTGCTTATGATAGATATGTTTAGCTCGCAAGATGCTTCAATAAATGAGCTTTTACTAAAGACATTTACAAGTGCGATTATTCTTATCGTTGTGCTGTTTTTACTTGGTAAATATGTCATCAACTGGATATTTTATAAAGTCATTCAAACAAATTCGCAAGAGGTTTTTATAGCTACGATTTTATTTATGGTCGTTGGCTCCAGTACTTTGGCTCACTTTTTTGGCTTCTCATACTCTTTGGGTGCATTTTTGGCCGGTATGATGATGGCTGAGACGCAATATAAACACCAAATTCGAAGTTGATCTTATTCCTTTTAGAGATTTACTTCTTGGGCTATTTTTTATAACCGTTGGTATGCAGATAAATTTTGCTGTCGTCGTCTCAAACATCTGGCTTGTTCTTGGCCTAGTATTTAGTGTCATGGTGATAAAAGCAGTTGTCGTTTTTGCTATCTTAAACATCTACTTAAAGCGAAGAGTTGCTGCAAAAACTGCACTTAGTGTTTGTCAAATAGGCGAATTTGCACTAGCTGTTTTTGGACTAATGACTACTAGAAATTTACTTGATATACAAACAGCTCAAATTTTTATCGCAGCATCAGTTGTGTCGATGTTTGCCACGCCTTTTATACTTAAAAAACTAGACGCAATAGCAGACCTCATAGAACGTGAAATCGTTGTTGAGCCAAATGAAACCCTAAAGCCACAAAAAATAAAAAATCACATCGTGGTTTTTGGCTATGAGAGACTTGGACAAGAAGTCGTTTTGAGACTAAAAGAGACAAAGCTTTTATATCTTGTGCTTGATAATGATATTAGTCTAGTTGAGCTTGGTAGGAGCCGCGGGGAAAATGTATTTTTAGGTAACGTTCTTCAAAGCCATACACTTGAAAATGCCTGCCTAAGCGATGCAGCCGCTGTTATTATAACCGTTAACAATGAGCAAAGAGTGGAGCTCATCGCGCAAAAGATAAAAGACTACGGCGTAAATACCCAAACTATAATAAAAATAAATGGCGAGGGCAATAAAGATATTTTTGGTGAGCTAGGTAAAAATTTTCACCTAATAAATGAAGAGCGTGTCATGGCAAAAACACTAGTGCACGAGGCTCTTCAATGCAAAATCGATCATGATATAAGGGCGTAAAAGTATAAATTTATCCTAGAAGTTTATGAGTTTATGCCAGTTTTAAAATAATCTTTTAAAAATAACTTTTACAAGCAATGAGTAAGCCTGAGTCTCTAGGCTCTACTCATTTCTTAAAGTTTGAAGCACATTTACTTCTGTGGCTTTTTTAGCTGGATAATAAGACGATATAGCCACGATAAATACAGCTCCAACTATAATAAGCACAAGATCGATGGTTGAAAGCTCGAGTGGTAGTTTGCTTGAGCCATAAACGTCAGCCGGCAAGTCTATAATGTTGAAATTTCCAAGCAAAAATAGCCCTAAAAAGCCAAGCGCTAAGCCAAATATAATGCCACCACCGCCGATTACTAGCCCTTGATAAAAGAAACTTCTTTTTATCTCGCTTTTACTAGCGCCAAGTGCAAGAAGCAAGGCGATCTCTTGCCTGCGGTTCATCACTGTCATTAGTAGCGAGCTTATGATATTTAGCGACGCCACAAGGATAATAAGCATCAAAACGATAAAAAGTGCCCTTTTTTCAAGTGCGAGTGCTGAGAAAAAGTTGCCATTTTGCTCCCACCAACCAATGGCAACCGTGCCAGCCGGAAGTCCCTCACGCACTCTTTTTATATCATCAAATGGCTTATTTGAAAAAATATGAATTCCATCATAAACGCCTTTTGGATAGTCTAAAATTTTCCTCAAAGCCTCAACCGAAGTATATGAAAATGCCTTATCATAGGCGATGAGCCCAGATGTAAATGAGCCGCCAATGTCAAAGCGCTTCATCTTTGGCGTTAGTGAAAAGCCAGCTGGGTCAGCCTTTGTAAAGATAAGCGTTAGTTTTTCATCATTTCTTAGTCTAAACTCACTCGTTATGCCACTTCCCACAAGTATCTCAAAGCCGCTTAACTCTTTATCTTTTAAAGCTTCGTTTACAACCGAGTTTATCTGTTTTTCATCTTTAAAATTTACGCCATAAACCAGTCCGCCCTCAAGTGCATTTGCCGAGCGGTAAATGACCTGTGTGCTTATAAATGGACTAAATTTTAGGTCGCTAAATCTAGCCTTTAGCTCATCAACAAAGTCATCATCAATAGAGCCTTTAAAGGCACTTTGAACGGTTATTGGATAGTTCATCGTAAAAAGTTTACGCTCAAATTCTTTATCAAATCCATTCATAATCGCCATCGCAACGATCAAAACCATAAGTCCAATGCTAACACCAAGAAAGGCAAGCAAGGCACTTAGGGTGATAAATGGCTGAGTTTTATCAAATCTTAAATATTTAAAAAGTAGGTACTTTGGTAAGCTTGTCATCAAATAGCCTTTAAAAGATTAAGGCGCTTTTGGCGCCTTAAAAGTAGAAATTTTAAGCAAATATGCCTTTTTTAGGGCCACTTTTTCCGTGGCAATCTTTATATTTTTTACCACTTCCACAAGGGCATGGAGCGTTTCTTGGTATCTTTTTTTCAGGCGTGAAATTTTCATCCTCGCCTTGGTTGTTATAGCTTAAATTTTCATTTTCAGCATTTTGGCTAGCTTCTAGCATCATTCTAGCTTGCTCTTCTTGCTCCTCACGGCTCTTAAATCTTACAACCTGAAGCGTCTTAACGCTCTCAGTTTTTAGCCTACCAACTAGCTCCATAAAGAGGTTGTAGCTCTCTTTTTTGTATTCAACTAGCGGATCTTTTTGATTATACCCTCTAAGGCCGATACCAGTTTTTAGAATATCCATTTGATAGAGGTGCTCTCTCCACGCATTATCAAGCACTTGAAGGTATAAAATTTTCTCTATCTCTTTTCTTTGATCTTCATTTAGTACACTCATTTTCTCGTTATATCTTACTTCAAAAATTTGCGCAAGCTTTTCTATTAGCTCATCATACTCTAGGCCTTTTAGCTCACTCTCATCTATCTCTTCGCCACAATCTGCAAAAATGATAGAGCATAAATTTTTAATATCAAAGTCATCTTTCAAGCCGCCATGGAAAATTTCAGCCATATCAAGTAAATTTGCAGCGTACTCTTTTCTATTTTGAGCTATCTTTTCGCTCATGTCATAGTCTTTATCAAGTAGCTCGTCGCGGTACTTGTAGATGGTCTTTCTTTGCTCATTTGCCACGTCGTCATACTCAAGCAAGTGCTTTCTAGCCTCAAAGTGCAAGCTCTCGACTTTCTTTTGAGCATTTTCAACAGCTCTTGTCACCATACGGCTCTCGATGCTTTCGCCCTCGTCGATACCAAGCCTATCCATGATCGCTTTTATGCGGTCGCTACCAAAAATTCTTAAAAGATTGTCTTCCAAGCTTAGATAAAATCTACTCATACCAGGGTCGCCCTGACGTCCAGCACGGCCACGGAGCTGATTATCTATCCTTCTACTTTCGTGCCTTTCGGTGCCGATTATATATAGACCGCCAAGGTCTCTCACCTCGTCATTTATCCTGATATCAACACCACGTCCAGCCATGTTTGTAGCGATAGTCACAGCGCCTTTTACGCCAGCTTGCGCGATGATTTCAGCCTCTTTTTCGTGGTTTTTAGCATTTAGCACAGAGTGTGGGATGCCAGCTTTTTTAAGCATCTCGTTAAGCACCTCACTGCGCTCGATACTTGCAGTTCCTACAAGCACTGGCTGACCTTTTTCGTGAGCCTTTTTGACTTCGTCGATAACAGCTTTAAATTTCTCGTTTTGAGTTTTATAGATAAGGTCGTTTTGATCGATCCTCTTAACTGGCACGTTTGTCGGGATCGAGATAACTTCAAGGTTGTAAATTTGGGAAAACTCAGTGGCTTCTGTCTGGGCCGTACCAGTCATACCTGCAAGCTTTTTATACATCCTAAAGTAGTTTTGGTATGTTGTATCGGCAAGCGTTTGGCTCTCTTCTTGAATTTTCACGCCCTCTTTTGCCTCAAGTGCTTGGTGGAGTCCCTCGCTAAAGCGTCTGCCTTCGCTTAGACGTCCAGTAAATTCATCAACAATAACCACCTCGCCATCTTTTACGACGTAATGAACGTCTTTTCCAAAGAGATTGTGAGCTTTTAGAGCTTGATCTAAGTGGTGGCTTAGCACGGCGTTTTCAAGGTTGTATAAATTTTCAACACCAAAGAGCTTTTCAGCCTTGCTTATGCCAGCTTCTGTGATCATTATCGTTCTATTTTTTTCATCTACTATGAAATCCCCCGTTGGCTTTGAGCCTGGCACGTTTGGATCAGCTGGAGTACCTCTGGTAAGCTGTTTTGCGACTTGATCGGCTCTTATGTAACCATCAAGCGTGCGGTTTGTTGGACCAGAGATTATAAGTGGTGTTCTAGCTTCATCTATCAAGATACTATCGACCTCGTCCACGATAACGAAGTTATGGCCTCTTTGCACCTTTTGACCAGCTTCAAATTTCATATTATCACGCAGATAGTCAAAGCCAAATTCTGAGTTTGTGCCGTATGTTATGTCAGCGTTATAGGCAGCTTGTCTTACCTCATCGTCGTATCCGCCACTTAGTATCACATCGACGCTTAAGCCTAAAAAGTTATAAAGCTCGCCCATTTGCGTCGCGTCACGCTTTGCAAGGTAGTCATTTACTGTTACTACATGCACGCCCTTGCCACTCATCGCGTTTAATATAACTGGCAAAGTCGCAACCAAGGTCTTGCCCTCGCCCGTTTTCATCTCAGCGATCCTGCCCTCGTTTAGCACCATGCCGCCGATTAGCTGCACGTCAAAATGGCGCATCTTAAGCACCCTTTTGCTAGCCTCTCTAACGATTGCAAAGACATCATTTAAAATTTGATCTAATGTGACTTTCTCTTCGACGACTTGGGCTTTTAGCTCGTTAAATTTAATCTTAAGCTCATCATCGCTCATCTTCTCATAAGTAGGCTCTAGCGCGTTTATCTGCGCCACACGTTTTATATATTTTTTGACTTCTCTATCGTTTTTCGTGCCAAAAATCTTTCTAAATACCGATGAAATCATTACTTTACCTTCCTAAATTTTTAAACTTTGGATCTTAGCATAGTTTAACTATTTATTTAATTAAACTGGGCTAGAATACGCCAAAAAAGGATAAAAAATGAGAAAATTTTTGATAGCTTCTCTTGTCGCAGTTTGCTCATTTGGCGCTGGCTTAAATTTTAAAAGCCTGCAAAGCGACTTTACGCAAACTGTCTTTAGCGAGGGCAAGAGTGTAAATTATAAGGGTAGATTTTACGCTAAAAGCGACAACACCGCGCTTTGGATATATGAAAGTCCAACGCCAAAGAGAATTTACTTTTACAAAGACAAGGTGGTCGTGATCGAGGATGAGCTCGAGCAAGCCATCATCTCAAGACTAGATGATACACCAAATTTGACGCAGGTCTTAGCTCACGCAGAGCAAATTCAGCCGACACTTTATAAGGCAATATATGACGGGGTTGAGTACTTTATAACGATCAAAAACACGCTTCCAACGACGATTGATTATAAAGACAAACTCTCAAATAAGATAAAAATCACTCTAAGCAACCCCGTAAAAGACGCGCTCATCCCAAAAGAGACGCTAACTCCAGTCATCCCACAAGGTTACGACATCGTAAATCAATAAATTTGGCTAGCTTTTAGCCAAATTTACTCACTTCTCTCCGAAGTCTTTTCCAAATTCTTGCACATTATTTAGATCGATCGGCTTTTGCACCACGTCATTTGGATCAGGTGCGACGATGATCTCATTGCCTTTTTTCTTCTTTTCTGACTTTGTCATCACATCTTCATTTACGCTTGGATCAGAGCATAAATTTTGGCTTTTTATCGCTTTTATGATCTCGCTTAGTTCAAGATTATTTATCACTTTTATATTTAAGATAAGCACGTCATCGATATCAAGCGAGTGCTTTTTGGCTGCGTATTTCATAAAGAGCTCTTTAAATTTCTCTTTTCCCATTGAGGTTAGGATATCCTCCACGTAAAAGCTGCCAACAACGACGTTTAGCGCATCAAGCACGTATGCTTCGTTCTCCTCCACATCACGTCCGACAACTTCAAGATTCATGCTTATCTTTTTTGTTAAATTTTGTCCAGCTTTTGAGTAGATATCTGTTTGAAAGTCACTCACTTTTAGCACGTCTGCAAATGCAAAAACGCCAAAAACAAGGCTTAGAAATAGCTTTTTCATAAACTCTCCTTAATATGCAAAAATACGTTTTCTTGGTAAAATTTCTTAACCTCGTCGTCAATTTTAACCACTTTTCTTAAATGCTGCCTAAAATCACTTTTCTTATCATAAAAAAGTTTTAAATTTTTAGGATTTACCGCGCGAGAAAGTGCGACGTAGAGCTGTCCTTTAGCAAAGATGTGGTTGATGTTGCAAATGAGCGAATTTATGCTCATGCCTTGAGACTTGTGGATAGTTAGCGCATAGGCAAGCTTAAATGGAAACTGATAAAGCGAAGCCTGCACGTTCTCCTCGATCTCATCTTCGTTTAAATTTAGCGCGCAAAAGTTATAAGCGCACTTTTCTATCTCGCAGATCTCGCCACTATCTTTTTGCACGATCACGCTTGAAATGGCGCCATTTTCTTTTAAAATTTGCATGATCTTACCCTGCTCGCCGTTGTAGTACTCGCCCCATTTGTTTGAAGTAAAGATGATTTTTGCCCCTATCTTCATCTCCAAATTTCGCGAGATATTTAGCGTGTTTGCCCACTTTTCAAACTCTTTTTTGTCTAAATTTTCATCCATAACGAGCACGTCCGAGTTTGAAATTTCAAGCGGTGCGTTAAGCGCAAGAAGTCTTTTTTGATTTAGCATCTCAGCCTCTGCGTTTCTGCCAAAAAGCACGCTAGTCTCACTATCAGGTTCAATAGCTCCCACTCGCAAGCTCTCGATATAAGCCATCATCTCATCATCTAGCTCGCCAACTCTAAGACGAGAGAGAATTTCATAAAATTTAAGATCATTTGTGCGTTTTGAGACGAGCAGCTCAACGTTTGTAAATTTCATATCCTCCCACGCACTGGAGTTAAAAGCGTATAAAAAGTTAAAAAGTTTGCTCTCATTTTGCTCTTTTTGCACGGGTGGCAGCTGATAAAAGTCGCCCACTATGAGCATCCTGCCCTTAAATTTAGAGGTAAGCAAGCGGTATCTTATCATCTCCATGACATTTGAGCTAACCATTGAAATTTCATCTATTACAAGCAGATCGCAAGCATCTAGCATATTTCGTAGTTTGCTTAGCTTATCTTTTTGGCGGTAGTCAAGCCGTCTTAGCTCCTCGTAGTCCTTGCAGTAGCCAAATTTAAAAAAGCTATGCAAGCTCACGCCCCCAAGGCTAACAGCGCTTATGCCAGTTGAGCCAAGGATGACGACGTTTTTAAAATTTTCTTTGTAGTGTCTGATGATGGAGGCGGTTAAATAGCTCTTGCCAACACCGCCACCGCCTGTTAAAAAGACATTTGAGCGAGATAAAATTTCTAAAATTTGATCTTTCATCTACTCAAACATCTCTGGGCGATACTCAAAATGCATCGTATCAAAGTGCTTCCAGCGTCCACCCCAGATAAATTTATGTTTTTCAAAAACACGCACTATCTTTTCAGGGATTAGGTTTTGGTAGCCATTACTCCACTGCCAGTAGTGGCTCTTTTTCACATTTATATCGATCGCGATGCCGTAGCTGTGCGGACTCAAGCGGTTTGTGCCAGCGATCACTCGCCACTTAAATGTTCCACCTGGATTTTTTAAATACTCAAGCAAGCTCGCATCACTTTTTACCATATCATTTAGCTCATTACTTACGTCTTGTAAAGCAGTTGCGGCTCCATTTTTAGAGTTAAATGGCAACTTTAGTGCAAGGCTATCTTTTAGCCAAACGACATCTACCAAATTTGCTTTTACCTCGCTCTCGCTTGAGCCATAAATTTTGCCTAAAAATTCATAATTTCTACATCTACCAGCATCGCTTAGTGCGGTGCTAAGTGGCGAAAATGCAGCGTAATCAAGCGCATTCATATCCTCTATATCAGCACCGATACTACACTCATCATCTTTTTGTTTAAAGTCATCATAGACAAATATTGTTCCATCACCAAATTTGACCAAATTATCCTCAACCTTAACGCCATAAGCCCTTTGTAAAGCTGAAATTTTTCTAGCTTTATCGCTTATTACATTTTCTGGCTTTATCACATTTATAGAATCGACCTTTGAAATGAGCAAATTTGAGTTTTGTATATCGCTTCTGTTTTGTCCGATGTTTAATGTAGTTACTGCCGTAGCACCGATTAATGCTCTGCCGTTGTTTTCGGTTTTTAGTCCCCAAGCATCATGCACTACATATATATCATCGCCCTTGTATCCGGCATAAAGCATGATATGCCCTGGCAGATGCACGAGTGTGAGATATGGCACACCTTTCTCTTTTATCTCTTTTGTCTTAGCGGCGTTACTAAGTCCTTTTAGATCAAATTTTTGTCCCATATTTGCTTGGGCTCTTGAGTTTCTGGGCAACCACACGCCAAAACTTGCTAGCAAATCTTTAGTAAAAAGCGAGCAATCTCTTAGCTTATCGACCCCACCCCAACCATAGGGCTGAGTAAGAAGGGAGCTAATAAGTGTTTTTAAATTTGAGTCATTAAATTTAAGAGGAAAAAGAGCGCCAACAGACTTTGGCAACACAAATTCTCTCAAGAGATTTCTTACATAAATTTTACCGTAGTAGTTTTTACTATCCTGCGCCAAAACAGGCAGTATCGCTCCAACTCTTGAATAAAACAAGAAATTTCCGGCCTTGTCATAAACTGGCATCTTGTCCGTTTTTATAGTCACAAAACTTGACTTTTGATAGGCATTTGCCTCATCATCGCTTATAAATTTAATATCCTCGACCTTTACCCAGCCCCAAACTGCATCATCGCTAACAAATGCCCATGCCCTATCTTTAGAAAGATGTGACACAAAAAGTGGATGAGCGATGCTTAGGGTTGATTCTTGCAGATAATCAAACGGATAGCCCTCACCTGGAGTTTGCGGATTTAAAAATATCGGCTCATCGGTTGGAAAATTTCTTAAAGCTGTGTTTGCCGAAGTTAGAGCATAAGCAGAGATACTTGAAAGAGCTGAGAAATTTGCATTGTCCTTTTGTGCGTCAAACCAGCTTTGTGGGATCTCTCTAAAATTTGAGCCAAAATACTTTCTCTTTTCGCTTGGCTTATATATATTAAATGCCCAAAAGACATCGTTTGGATTAAATTTTACACCCCTTAATGTAAAAACCTTAAACCTTCTTTTTAAAATTTCTTCTTGGTCAAAGCTTGCACTTTGCATATTTTGCGGTAGCGACGAGGCATCCTGCTTCATTTCAAAATCAAGCAAACTAATGCGTTCATTTGGCTTATATACATTTTCATCTGGTAAAGAATTTTGCACACTTGGCTTTGGCTGGGTCTGCGAACATCCCAAAAACAAAGCAACACTAAATGCTAAAAATATACCCTTTTTCAACTTTTTTCCTTATCCTTAAAAATAGCTTCTACAATCAAAACAAAAATATAAAACATCTTTTCATCGTTGTTTTTGCAAATTTGCTTCATAGTCTCATTCTCGCTTTTTACTTTTATGTCATTTGACCTTAAAATTTCTACAATATCAGAGCCAAATTTCTTTGAAAGCTCACCCACTTTTACATCATTTAGAGCATTTAAAAACCTGGTTGTATTGCAGTCCATCTGCACTGGCTTGTGATTTAAGATATTTTTAAACTCAAGGCTTAGCTTCTTTAACTTTTTCTTCTTAACATAACTATGAACAATCGTCAAAACAACCAAACTAAAGCCAAAGAAAATGTGTAAATTGAGTGAATTTTCACTCATCTCCCCATTTAAGAAAAGAATGCCACTCATAAAAAGACCGATCACACAGATAAAAAGCAGCAACAAGATGATATATTTAAAAATCACCTCAAGTATAATATTGTCTTTTAGCCTATCAAACATCAAGCCCTACTATCTCATCTTCGCTGTAAACTAAAATTTCATTTTCTTTTAGTAGTTTTGCTGTGATGCCATCGCCTAAAATAAGCCTCTTACTAAAACTTCCGTCATAAATTTGCCCACTTCCACAACTTGGACTTTTTGATTTTAAAATAGCCTTTTTGCAGCCATTTAGTTTGGCTATCTTTAGGCAAATTTCTGCTCCATTTTTGAAATTTTTACTCACATCTTTGCCTGAAAATTTACAAACAACCACACCATTTTTCATCTCAGCTGGTTCCCTCGGCGTGCTAAGTCCACCGTAAACTTCAGGACAAACAAAAAGCAGATGAAATCTCTTTGAAATTTCATCTAAAACATCTTTATTTAAAAGATTATTTTCGCCGTTAAATTTGCAGTTTATGCCAACTAGGCAAGCACTTATTAAGATTTTTTCTCTCAAAGCCCGGCTTCTTTTAAAAGTTCACCAGCATAAATTTCACGAAGTTTGCTTGAAATTTCTCCCACTTTTGCACCATTTATCGCCTTGCCATCAGCATAAACGACTGGTAAGAGTATGAGCGTCGCAGCCGAGATAAAGACTTCATCAGCGTTATAAACTTCATCCATGCTAAATTTTCGCTCCTCTATATTAAGGCCAATATCTTTAGCGATCCTTAAAAGCCTCATACGGCGAATTCCTGGCAAAATTTCATTTGAAAGTGGTTTTGTGATTAGAGTTTTATTCTTGATGATAAAAGCACTTGAGCTACAGCCCTCTGTAACAAAGCCATTTTCCACCATAAAGCCCTCATCTGCGCCTTTTTTGTGAGCTTCATTTTTAGCGTAGCACTGGGCCAGAAGTGAGATAGACTTGATGTCACGCCTTTTCCACCTGATATCCTCGACACTCACGACTTTTATGCCAGTTTTTGCAGCGGGATTGTTTAAAATTTCACTCTCGTAACAGAAAATAAAGACACTTGGTGTTAAATCTTCTATAAAATAGAAATTTCTAAACGCCACGCCTCTTGTTACTTGCATGTAAATTCCGCCCTCTTTTAAGGCATTTTTGGAGATTATCTCGTTTAAGATCGCCTCAAATTTTTCCTTTTCGTAGGGCAAATTTATATCTATTTCATTTAAGCTTCTTTCAAATCTCGCCCAAAATCCATCTTTATCAACCATTTTTGAATTTATCACAGGCACAACCTCATAAATTCCATCACCAAATATAAATCCTCTATCAAAAGCACTAACTTTTGCTTCATCTTTTTGCAAAAATTCTCCGTTTAAAAAGACGGTTTGCAAAGCTTGATCTGCCATTTTAGCTCCTTAAATTTTATGCAAATTGTATCTAATTTTGTTTGAATTTATAGATTCTTGGATATAATGAAGCAAAATTTTTAAAGTAAAAAGTATATAAAAAATGCAAGAAAAATTAAAAGATAAAATCATAAGAAATGTTTTTTTCGTTTCAAAACAGCCAGTTTTGTTTAGAGATTTGCTTGAAGCAAATGCCCTTTTTAACGAAGGTATGCTAATAGATGGAGCAAAACTAAATTTTAGATTTAACCACATCAAGCTCTATCAGATTTATGCACTTATCTGTTTTGTCATTTTATTTCCATTGTTAATCATCACGCATCATTTTTTAGCAAAAACTGATGCACACATATCTATAATAGCGACTGCTGTCGTTACTTCGGCCGTTTTCATTGGCTTTGATATGTTTAAAGTTTGGGCAAGAAGAGAGATAAGCCACGATCTTATCAAGAAAGCCTGGAGTGTGCATTTTCCCTATTTTAGCTACGAAAAATACTCAAGCAAGGTCGAAGAAATTTATAATACTGCTATAAAAAATGACATATCAAAAAAAGATTTAGAACAATATATATATGAAAAGCTAATCTCTCAAAAAGAAAGTAATTAGCAAGTTAAGCTTGGCTTTGTTTATTGAGCTAATTTTATTTTTGTGCAGTTATATACAAAATAGCTATATTATTTGCCAATATAATTGAATCGCAAAAATTTAGATGAGAATAAATAAAGCTTTAAATGTTTCGTTATTTCCATTGGCGCTCTTGCATATTGTTTAAAATTTGATTTTTATAACGTAAATTTTCAAGCTTTATATTAAGAGCTCTATTTTCCTCTAAAAGCATATCTCGCTTACCGCTAATGTCCGCTATATCTCTACTTATATAATAAATTTGATTCGCTATGTAAATTTTTGGCAAAAATATAGCTAGAGCTATAAAAACAGCTAAATAGACCATCACTAATGTCTTAAAGCTTAAATTTACCTCACGTTTTTGCTCCTCGTCGTGAAGCGTTAGTAGCTCTTCTTTTTCTTGCATTTTTATCCCTTTATCTTAAAAACCCGCAGTTTTGCGCTCTTGCTTCGTGAGTTTATCTTTAGCTCATTTTGGCTTGCTGTTAGTGGCTTTTTTGTCAAAATTTCGCCTAATTCGTGGTTATTTCCGCACTCACATCTATAAACACCAGGTAGGCAGATACAGCTATTAGCCCATTTTTTAAAGCGCTCTTTTACGATCCTATCTTCAAGCGAGTGAAATGTAATAATCGCCACAAGACAATCTTTAAACCCACATTTTTCTATACTATCAAGTAAATTTGTTAGCTCATCTAGCTCTCCATTTACATCTATCCTGATGGCTTGAAAGGCAAGTATTGCAGGGCTAACTCCGCGCCCTTTTATCTGGGCTGTACCTATTAAATTTGCAAGCTCTTTTGCACTCGTTATCTTGCCTAAATTTCTAGCATTTATAATCTTGTTCGCAATCCCGGCAGCATTTTTTATCTCGCCATAATCTCTAAAAATTCTAACCAACTCATCAAAAGAGTAATCATTTACAACGTCAAATGCGCTAAAATTTCGCTCTTTGTCCATGCGCATATCAAGCGTGCTTGAGCCAAGACTAAAGCCCCTATCATCTTTATCTATCTGAAGCGAGCTAACACCAATGTCAGCCAAAATTCCTCTAACATTTAAAATTTCTTCTTGACTTAGTTTGCTAGTCAATTCAGAGAAGTTACTTTTATAAATTTTAACCCTACTGCCAAATGGCTCAAGTTTTTTTAGTGAAAAATTTATAGCTTCGTTATCTCTATCACAGGCAATTAAATTTAAATTTTCATTTTGAGATAAAATGGCACTAGAATGTCCGGCATATCCAAGCGTGCAATCTATAAAATTTCCATTTAAATTTTTAAAAAAAGATAGAACTTCATCAAGTAAAACACTGATATGTGGACTTTGCAACACTGCCTCTTTATAGTAAATAGTGTGGAAAATTTATCGAAATTTTACTTAAAAAGCTATCATTACACAAAATTTTACATAAATTTTAAGATAGCTTAAATATAATCGCTTAAACGTAGGAGAAAAAATGGAGCTAGAACACTCAATAAATGAGATAAAAACGATATCACTTTCTATGTTTAGAAAGAATTTTTTTGGCGTCTTTCACGGCTCGATTTCGGCAAGAGTCGAAAAAAATCAATTTATAATCAATAAACAAAATGCCATTTTTGATAATTTAAAAGATGATGACTTGACGCTTCTTTCATCAAAAAAAGACTATCGTTGGAATGAAGCTAGTCTTGATGCTGATATACACTTAAATATTTATAAAAATATAAATGAGGCAAGATTTGTTTGCTACGCGATGCCACCATACGCAACTGCCTACGCAATGAAACATGAAAAAATAGTACCGAAAGATTATTTTGGATATATGAGATTTGATAAAATTTCTGTTTATGATCCAAAACAATATGATGACTGGTATGAACGTGCAGAAACTGAAATTTATAGATATATGGTTGAAAAAAATACAAACATTATTGTCATTAAAGGATATGGCATTTACGCATACAGTAGAAGCCCTCAGCTTCTTGCAAAAGAGATAGCTTTGCTAGAAAATAGCTGCAAATTGCTTCATTTAACTAGTGGTTATAGCGATTATAGTATTTAAGAATTTTGCTAACAATACTAAAAAATTGTTAGCAAAATTCTTCACAAAGGTATTTTTAAAGCCCCTATTTTAAGCTTATTTAAGGCAATTTTATATAATATATCATACAAATTTCGTTAGTCTTTTAAAGGAAAATTTAATGTTGTCTTGGATGCAAAAACATAAAAAATACCTAGTTGTTACCATTTGGGTAAGTACAATAGCCTTTGTTGGAGCAGGCTTTGTAGGCTGGGGAGCATATGATTTAAACAGCAATCGAGCCACTTCGGTAGCAAAAGTAGGACACAGAAATATAAGCATTCAAGAACTGCAACAAAAATACGATAGTTTATATCAATACTACAATAATCTTTTTGATGGCAAATTAACTCAAGAAAAGGCTAATGAGTTAGGATTACAAAATGCCGCACTTCAGGCTACAATTCAAGAGAATTTACTATTAAATTTTGCAGACGATATAGGTCTTAGTGTTAGTAAAGATGATATTTTAAAATATATAATCGCTGATCCAACATTTCAAAAAGATGGTGCTTTTGATAAAAATTTATACTACGACATTTTAAGAAGAGCCAGAATAAACCCAACCGATTTTGAAGAAAATTTAAAACTAACAATACTGCTTGATAAGCTTAGAACTATTTTAAATTTACCAGCCAATAAAGAAGACATTGAAATGATGGAAGCAAGCTTTTTTGTGCAAGACAAATTAGCAATACAGATAATAAATGCTAATCAAAGTGATATAAGAATAGATGAAAAAGAGCTAAAGGATCTTTGGGAAACAAATAAAAACAACTATATGACAAAGACTATATACGGTCTAGAAACATACTTTATAGAGTCAAACAAAAATGATGTAAATCAAACTACTTTGAGTGACTACTATAACGAAAATAAGGAGAGATATAAAGGCTCGGATGATAAAATCAAATCATTTAACGAAGTAAAGACTGAAGTTATCAAAGACTACAATATTGAGAAAAGCAAGACCGATGCTTTAAAAAAATATACCTCTATCAAAAAAGCTGAGCTTGCAACAAATGAATTTGTTAGTATAAATGAAGATAATGCGACATTCTCACTTGATGAAATAAAAGGGGCGAAAGTTGGTGAGGTTATAAAACCATTTACATATAAAGATGGATATTTGATAGTCAGGGTAAAAAGTATAACTCCTCCACAACCTATGAGTTTTGAACAAGCAAGGGCAATGGTACTTGAAATTTACAAAGATAAAAAGAAAAAAGAAAACTTAACAACTATGGCAAAAGAGTCTTTACAAAATTTCAAAGGAACTGATATAGTCTTTATTAGTAGAGATATAAATAGCTCTATCTCAGGACTAAATGAAAGTGAGACTAGAGCTTTTGTTTCTCAACTTTTTGAAACTAACAACAAAAAAGATTATGTTATATTAGAAGATAAGGCCGTTATATACGATATTTTGGAACAAAGGTTGCTTGTAGATAATATAGATAATAACTATAAGCAAATAACACAACAAAACGTTACGATGCTTAAAAATAATGAGTTAATAAAAGATTTAACAAACAAACTAAAAAAATACTATGAAATTAAAGAATATATCAAAAGGTAATTTATCTTGAGTACAAAAATTTTAGGTATAGATATCGGCTCTTTCCAGATTTGTGCAGTAATAGCACAACATGATGAAAATGGTATTAAGATAATTGGAATTGGAACTGAAAAAACACAAGGAATAAGAAAAGGTGTTATAACCAATATTGAGCAAGCTGCAAAGTCTATAAAAAATGCATTGATAGAAGCACAAAGAGTTGCAGGAACACGCTATGAAAAAGTCATAGTTTCTATTTCTGGTGCGTATACAAAAAGCGTTGACAGTAGTGGTGTAGTGAATATACCAAATCATGAAATAGGTATAAAAGAGATCGAACGTGCTATGCAAATGGCCGATCATACAGCTGATATACCTCATGAGTATGAAAAACTACATGTTCTTCCTTATAATTTTAAAGTAGATGGACAAGAACATATTGAAGATCCAATAGGCATGAACGGTAGTAGGCTAGAAGTTCAAACACATATTGTTACAGTACAAAAGTCATCTATTAGCAACCTAAGAAAAGCCGTAAATTTAGCAGGCGTTCAACTAGATAACATAGTCCTTTCAGGATATGCTTCTGCGATAGCAACATTAACAAAAGATGAGAAAGAGCTTGGTGCCGCACTTGTTGATATGGGTGGTGCCACTTGTAATCTTGTAGTGCATTCTGGAAATTCTATAAGATACAATGAATTTTTACCTGTTGGCTCAGCAAACATTACAAATGATCTTTCTATGGCTCTGCATACACCACTTCCAAAGGCAGAAGAGATAAAATTAGGTTATGGTGCTTTAATAAATAAGTCAGTTGATCTAATAGAACTTCCGATCCTTGGAGATGAAACAAAAAGCCACGAAGTTTCACTAGACATAATATCAAATGTTATATATGCCAGAGCAGAAGAAACCCTTATGGTACTTGCTAAGATGCTAGAAGATAGCGGCTATAAAGATAGCATTGGTGCTGGAATAATACTTACTGGCGGTATGACTAAGTTAGAAGGTATTAGAGATCTTGCATCCGCAATATTTGACAAAATGCCGGTTCGTATAGCAAAACCAAAAGAAATGGATGGATTATTTGAAATTTTAAGAGACCCAGCAAATTCTTGTGCTATAGGGCTTTGTTTGTATGGTGCTGGCAACTTTAGCCCATACGAGATTGATTCTGAGAAAAAAATGAGATACCAAGGGGAAATAGCCTCAAAACCGAAAGCAAATTTTAGAAATGTTTTTGTGGAAGAAGAAAGCGCACAAAATTTTGGACAAGAGGTACAGGATCCAAATGAAAAAGAGGATAGTTTTTCTGATAAAGATTTTGAATTAGAGATAGCAAATAAATCAAAAAATAAAGAAGAGCTTGCCAATATTGCAGATATTAGTAAACAAGAAAAAAATCCAAATGCTTTTGCAAAATTTTGGTATAGTATTACACAATTATTTTAAGGAGAATTTCAAAGATGAGTAGCTTCACAGTAGAAGAAAATAAAAGCATCTATGGTGCAAAGATAAAGGTCGTAGGTGTAGGTGGAGGTGGTGGCAATATGGTCAACCATATAATAAGAGTTAATCCAAATTTAAATATAGATCTTATTGTTGCTAATACAGATGCTAAGGCTCTTGAAAATTCTCTTGCACATACAAAAATACAGCTTGGAGAAAAGACAACAAAAGGTCTAGGTGCAGGCATGAGACCTGAAATAGGAAAAGCCGCTGCTGAAGAGAGCTATGATGAAGTAAAAAGTGCACTTGAGACATCAGATATAGTTTTTATCGGTACAGGGCTTGGTGGCGGAACTGGTACAGGTGCAGCTCCAGTAGTTGCTCAAGCTGCAAAAGACATTGGTGCGCTAACAGTTGCAGTTGTTACTATGCCTTTTATGTTTGAAGGAAAAAAACGTAGAAAACTGGCTGATTGTGGCCTTGAAGAGCTCAGGAAAGAAAGCGATTCTATTGTTGTCATTCCAAACGATAAACTCTTAACACTAATTGATAAAAATGCTGGCATAAAAGAAAGCTTTGAAATGGTTGATGAAGTACTTGCAAGAGCCGTCAATGGTATGAGTACGATCGTACTTGATTCAGGAAAAAGCGATATAAATCTAGACTTTGCAGATGTTAGAACGATTATGAGCCATAGAGGACTAGCTTTAATGGGTGTTGGCGAAGCAAGTGGCGAGGATGCAGCGCAAGAAGCTATAAAAAATGCTATACAATCACCACTTCTTGATAACATGACAATAAATGGGGCATTTGGTATTTTAGTTCATTTTAGAATAAGCCCTAGTTGCCCACTAGCTGATATCAATAATGCGATGAGTATTATTCATGAGGCAGCGGATGAAGATGCTGAAATTATATTTGGTACAACAACTGATGACAAAATAGAAGACAATAAAGTTGAAGTTACAATAATAGCCACAGGTTTTCAAAGCTCACAAAAAGAAACTGAAAAAAAAGATGAAGTACAAACTTCTACTGCAAGCGATATCATAAAAAAAGAGCGTATATTAAGACTTAAAAAAGTTAGTGGTGGATATGACGAAGACTATATGTCACAACTTGATGTACCATCATTTATGCGCCATCAAATGGACTAATAAAAAAACAAACTCCTTAAAATTTCTAGAGAGCTTTTGCTCTCTAGCTTATTAAAAATTTACAAACTTTCAAATCTAAAAACTTAAAATTTAAACTCCAAGTTGTGCTTTTACAAAATCGCTTGCCATTTGTATATTCCACTCAGGCTCCCAGACAAGATCGATCTCGCACTCTTTGACACCTTCTATATCAAGCACGGCAGTTTCTACCCAGCCAAGTATCATTTCATGTAGTGGGCAAGATTTAGTTGAAAGCGTCATAGTAACTTTTGCTTTGCCATTTTCATCGCAGCTCACATCGTATATAAGTCCAAGCGAAACGATATCAAAGCCAACTTCTGGATCAACGATATTTGACAGTGCGTTATAAATTTTTTCTTTCATTTTTTATCCTTTAAAACCAGTAAATCTAAAAATATTTATTATATTTATTGATAGTAAAACTATACCAAGAGCTATAAAAATCATACCTACATGTACTAAAATTTCTAATTCAAAGCAAGTTGAGAGAAGATAGCAAAGAAGCGATATAGCATTAAAAGCTATACCAAAATAAGCTATCTTTTTTAGTATCATGGCATCAAGAAGTGGCACTTTTACCTTTCCGACAAAAGGTGCTACGTAGTGATACCATATGAGAAATGGTGCGATCTTGTAAAGATGGGCTATTATAAAAGCAAATAAAAAGCCATATATTAAAAAATATGCAGCTAAATTTAATTTGCCTAAGGCTATAAAAATAGCAGCACCAAGTAAAGCCACCAACGAAAGTACGATATTTACATTCCAGTAATCATACGCCTTTCTAACGCGTTTTTTTAAAATATAAAGCGCTTGAGCTATAAAAAGTAAAGCCGCCACGCATATTGATAAAATAGACAAATTTTCATTAAAAGCTAGTAAGATGCCACCCAAAATATAGCATGCTAGTGAGGCCTTGCTAAGTGTAAATTTTAGATCATGAGCCAACGCAAACATAGGTAGGAGTACGCTAGCAGCTCCAAGTATCACAAGAAATACAAATCCCAGCACAAAATAAACGTGAAATTTTAGTGTCATCTCAAAATCAAGCATCAACGTACCGCCAAGTATCATAAGCAAGCAAAAACCAAGCGTTATTCCAATTAGCAAAAAAATAGCTGAAACAAAAAGTGCAAAGGCTGCAAAGCTCTTTTTTTCATTATCCATAAAGCTTAATGCGTAAGTCGTTGCAAAAAAAGCGAGTGAGCAAAAAAGCAAAACTCCACTAATTTGTAAAATTTTAGCCTCAGCAAATAACATCCCGTAGCACATGCCCAGCAACGATAGACAAAAAATAGCCAAATTTGAAATAGCACCTTTTGCAGTAAAAAATGGCTTTTCTAAGATGACTGAGGTTAGCTGATAGAGTGCTCCGATGATAATGCTCATAACAAAGCCAACAAAAAATATATGCAAAAAACCAGCTGTATTTAGCGAGCTAATCGCATCAAAATCTGCATAAAAGAATGCCGGCACACTTAATGCTAAAAAGAAAATTCCAGCAATAAAATATCCACCAACTAACTTAAATGGTGGTGCGTAAGTATTTAAAAGCATCTTAGTGGCAAAGACTCGTATCTACGTCTTCTATATTTGCGCCGTCTTTTAGGCTAAAAACCATCTTTACAGCCCCACCATCTATATCTTCACGCTCTATATCAAAGCTCTTATCTATCTTTGGTATAAGACCAGCTGGAAATTTATGATTTAGCATCATAATTTTTGTATTTTTATCAGCAAATTTAATAGCGATTAATGCATTAACCATTGGCTCTGGCGGCACGCAAGGGCGTGAGTCAAAGCCAACAAAATTTACACCATTTTCATTAAATTTATAAAATGGCACGGTTGCACCATCGACATTAAACTGCTCCGCGTTTTTGAAAAAATCGCTCATTTTTTCTCCTTTTAATTTTGGAGAATTATACTCTGATTAAACTTTTTAAACTATTGATTTGCTTCAACAAAAGCTATTTTACGTAAGGTATAAATTCCTCGTATCCAAGTCCAGCCATATCTTCAAGCGGTATAAATTTAAGGCTCGCACCGTTTATGCAATATCTTAGCCCACCCTTATCGCTTGGGCCATCGTCAAAAACATGCCCAAGGTGCGCGTCACTATTTTGAGACTTAACTTCGACCCTTTTCATCATAAAAGAGTTGTCCTCCTTATATGAAAGAGCTGTTGTCGTGATAGGCTTTGTAAAGCTTGGCCAACCACATCCTGCATCAAATTTATCTGCACTTGAGAAAAGTGGCTTTCCACTCGTTATATCTACATAAATGCCTTTTTTATCAAATTTATCATACTCGCTGCTAAATGGCCTCTCAGTCGCTGCTTCTTGCGTCACGGCATACTGCTCGCTACTTAAATTTTTCTTTAGCTCATCTTTACTAAGCGGCTTAAATTTCGCCTCATCGTAAAGCGGTTTATCAGCTAAACCTAGGTCAATATGACAATATCCAAAAGGATTTTTATCAAGATAATCTTGATGATACTCCTCACCTAAGACGAAATTTTTAAGTGGCGCTACCTCAACCACAATCTTATCTTTAAATTTCTTTTGCTCTATTTTCATAAAGCTCTCTATCGTTGGCAGATCACTTTCGCTCACATAGTAAATTCCGCTTCTATACTGCCTACCGACGTCATTGCCTTGTTTATTTAGAGAGGTCGGGTCGATCACTCTAAAAAAGTGAGCCAAAATTTCAGCCAAAGCGACTCTGTTTTCGTCGTATTTTACATAAAGCGTTTCAGCATGATCGCTCTCATGAAGCTCGCGGTAGCTAGTATTTTCGCTCTTGCCATTTGCGTAGCCTACCTTTGTATCCACTACGCCAAATATCTTTTTAAAATATCCCTGCATACCCCAAAAGCAACCACCTGCTAGATAAATTTCTTTTAAATTTTGCCCTGCCATCGTCTGCTCCTTTATAAGCTCATCTTTTGCCATCAAATTTAGACCAAAAAACAGTGCCACCATTAAGATAAATTTTAAGATCTTCTTCATTCTATCTCCTTTCGTTTTTGAAAGATTATACGAAAATTAAAGTTATAAAGTGTGAAGAAAGGGGCAAGCGCCCCTAAATTTTAGTGTAAAAAGTGTCTAACGCCAGTAAAGTATAGCGACATGCCATGCTCATTGGCAGCCTCTATCACCTCATCATCTCTGATGCTGCCACCTGGCTCGATGACACATTTTACGCCGACCTTACTAGCGATGTCAATGCTATCTCTAAATGGGAAGAACGCCTCACTTGCAAGTACGCAGCCACTTAGATCGATCTTTAGCTCTTTTGCCTTTGCCACGGCCGCACGAGCAGCATCAACGCGGCTTGTCATACCCATGCCAATAGCTACCATTGCGCCGTCTTTTACATAAACTACACAGTTGCTCTTCGTTAGCGCAGCCACTTTCCACGCGATCTGAGCGTCCTTTAGCTCGCTACCAGTTGCAAATTTCTTGCTCATTTGCTTCATATTTTCAAGCTCTTCGTCTTTTACATAGTCTCTTTCTTGAAATACAAATCCACCATCAACGTGCTTAAAGTCAAATTTATCATTTGAGCGAACTAAAAATTTATTGTCTTGAGTAAAAATTTTGATACGTTTTTTACTCTCAAATACTTTAAGAGCTGCTTCATCAACATTTGCAGCAATTATTACCTCAACGTAAATTTCATTTATCTTTTTAGCTAGCTCCTCATCAAGTGTGCCATTTATTGCTACCACGCCGCCGTATGCTGAGATCGGATCGCATTTAAGCGCAGCCTCGTAGCTCTCAAGCAAATTATCTTTTACCGCAAAGCCGCAAGGGTTAGCATGCTTGATGATAGCCACTGCCGGAGCGTCATCGAAGCTAGTTGCAAGCATTAATGCGCCGTTTATATCGGTCATGTTATTAAAGCTAGCCTCGCCTTTTAGAGCTCTAAAGTTGTTTGTGAAGAAATAATCAAACTCATAAAGTGCGCCTTTTTGGTGTGGATTTTCTCCGTATCTTGTGTCAAAAACCTTGCTTCCCACGATAAATCTAGCATCACCAAAACCGCCATTAAACCTATCATTCATATAGTTTGCGATCATGCTATCATAAGCCGCTGTATGCTCGAACGCCTTTATCATCAGCGATCTTCTAAACTCATAATCATCGCTTTTCTCTCTTAGGCGCTTTAAAATTTCATCGTAGTCAAGCACGCTTGTGACGATGAGCACGTCTTTAAAGTTTTTAGCAGCGCTTCTTACCATGGCTGGGCCGCCGATGTCGATATTTTCGATGATCTCGGCAAAGTCATCAGTCCTAATCGTAGTCTCTTTAAATGGATATAAATTTACGCAAACTAGGTCGATGCCCTCGATGCCGTACTCCTTTGCCTGAGCCACGTGCGTAGCGTCGTCACGTTTGTGCAAAATGCCGCCATGTATCTTTGGATGAAGCGTCTTTACCCTGCCCTCAAACATCTCAGGTGAAGCCGTAAATTCGCTAACTTCAGTCGCTTTGATACCATTTTCTTTTAAAAGCTTAAATGTACCGCCAGTTGAAAGTATCTGCCAGCCAAGCTCTTCCAGCCCCTTTGCAAACTCTACAATGCCCTCTTTATCGCTAACGCTAAGCAATGCTCTCATTTTTTCTCCTTTATTAAATTTTTTATCTTTTTGTTAAACACATACCTTTTACAAGCAGAAGCTGCCCCATTTTTATATCCTTTGCGATATTCTTTATCGATAAGGCTTCTAGCGTAACCATAACATTTGCAGCTGCATCTATATAATAGTCTTTTCTCTCTACAAAGTTTTCACGCTTTTGACCAGCAATATCAACGCTAAAGGCATAGCTTGAAATTTGATTGCCATCAAAATATCTCGCATCTAATACGCTTAAATTTATAGATTCCTCTTTCTCAAGCGCCTCGCATATCGGCTTTTTCGAGCTAAATTTCATCACCTTTATGCCGCGATCATACGAAAAGATATACTCACTAATTTCATTTAATTTTTTTGCTTGAACTGACATAATGTCGCTCTTGTTGCCATCTTTGTCGACAAATATTATGCTCACATTGCTATCTTTAACATCGTAGTTGCTGATGACCAACCTTTGATCTCGATAAAGCTCACTTTGCGTAAGCTTAAATTTTATCTCTTTTCCATCGACATTTACCACTTTGAAATCATTACAAAAGCCAGCCACTGCTAACAGCAAAATAATAAATTTCTTCATCTAAGCTCCAAATTTCTCTTTTAATCGCCCATAAGCCTCATTTATCTCTTGAAGCTTTTTGGTTGAGCGCTCGATCACCTCTTTACTCTCGCCCCTACCCATTAAAATGTCGGGATGATACTGCCTTACAAGCTCTTTGTAACGGGCTTTTACTTCATCAAAGCTTGCATTTTTGTTAAGTCCTAAAACCTCAAACGTATCTTTTTCTTGGACTACTTTATCAGTATTTGCCTCAAATCTTGAGCCATAAAAACTATCAAATTTAAAGATGATCTCATCAAGCGTTTCTTTATCAATGCCAAATCCATAAGCGATATTTCTTATAACATCTTGCTCGCTTTTGTTAAATTCTCCATCTATGTAGGCTAAATTTAGAAAAAATGTGAGCCTAGCGACGCATATATCGTAGTTTAGATTAAAAGCACTCTTATAGTTCCTAGCGGTTTCGTAGGCGTTATCTACATTTTCTTTCTGACTGTTATAGACATCTTTTAGATACTCACGCACACCGCTAACGCCGCTAACTTTCTGGCTTAGATCATCTAGCACTTGAGTGATCAGCCTAGCCTCTAGCTCGCTAACTCTGCCGTCACTTTTAGCTACTTTTGCAAGCAGTGAGACTAGAAATTTAGCCTCATCTACATCTGCTTGTTTTTTGCGGTTACTACCTATTTGGACATTCATAAAGAGAAATATCGCACCGCCTAATATCAGTAAAAACAGGACTCCAGACATATTACCACAAGTGATAGATAGTATTTTTTATTTTGCCATTTACTAGCTCGTTTTTACGCCAAGAGCTCTCGTCATTCATCACATTCCAGCGGCGCTCTTCAGGGCGGTAAAACCAGTCTTTATCTATCTGATAGTAAATTTGCTTGCCATTTGTTTCGATGATGTTTGCAATATTGTTATCATGGTAGCTATTTTCATCGTAGTCAGTAAAAGCTCGCTGACCCATCTCAGAGTAAAGTAGCGTTAGCTCCTGAAGCATTTCATTTAGATCATCATCCATCTTTTTTACATGAAGGCCGATCTCGTGTGCCTCTCTAAAGAGGATCGGATATTCGTGAGCTGGATAGTCGCCATTTAGCCTTTCAGAAATTTCTGCGATCTTTTTATCATCATCGATGTGGTACCTAAGAAGCTCGGTGCAAATCTTAAGCGATAGCGAGCTAGCACGGTCAACCGCACCAAAGACTAGCGGATGAATATACTCATAAAGCGAATTATAAGGGTTTGTGTCGTTTGGCCTATCTTTATCTTGCTCTTTCCAAAGTTTGACCACACGACTAAGTTCATCCATCGAAACGCTCACAAGCTCATTGCCTTTGTTTGTCGGACTAAGCTCGTGTTTGAGTGAAGTATCAACAGGTGTTAGATAGGCAAGTGGGCCCATGACGATCTCATTTGCTCCAAGTGCCATCATAGTAGCAGCCGAGGCGCAGTTTGCAGGTATTAGAGCTATTAAATTTTTGCAGTAATTTCTAAGTGTAGTGATGATCCTAAGAGCGGCGATACCGCTTCCACCATCACTTTTTATAAAAAGATAAGCAGTATCTATCTTTTTACCCTTTAAAATTTCATACATAGCACTCGCATCATTGCCGCAAACGCTACCAGCATTTGAATTATAGTAAGTTATCAAGGTGGCGTTTAGTCTTTTTTCGATCGATTTTATTAAATTTTGTGTCTTACTAAAAAGCACTGGCGGCTTTGCTACGCCTCGTTTTTCAACTTGTTCTGTTTCCTTTTGCTCATTTTCAGCCTCAGCGACCTTGCTCTTTTTTAAAGCCATTTCTTAATCCTCTTTTCTAACGATTTTTGCGAACTCATTTAGATAAATTTCTCTTATCTCATCCATGCTCTCATCGATATCATTTAGTTTAAATCTTCTACCACCACTAACGCCAATCTTTTTAAATTTCACGCCAAATTTAGCAGCAAGCGCTTCAAATTTAGCCTCGTCTTTTACTCCCACAACTGCTCTTGAAAAGCTCTCATCAAAGATAAAATTTGGCTCTTTAAATTTCGCCTCGCAGTTTACGCCGATGTTTGAGATGCTAGCCATTTTTGCTAGCGTGATAGCAAGACCGCCTACGCCTACGCTATTTGCAAACTCTAAAATTTGCTCTTTATTTGCCTCTATCACTAGGTCCCAAAGAGCTCTCTCGGCTTTATAATCAACCTCTTTTAGCTTACCACCAACCACGTTAAATAGCGCCTTTGCGTAAAGCGAAGCTGCAAATTCACCGCTTGTCTCACCAAGTAGGTAAATCGCCATACCCTCGCTTAAAAATGTGCTTTTTAGATTTAAATTTGCATCTTCATTTACACCAACCGTGACGATGGCTGGCGTTGGATAGACGCTAACGCCGTCAGTGTCGTTATAAAGGCTCACGTTACCACTAACAACTGGTGTATTTAGCTCACGGCAAGCCTCTTTTATGCCTTCACATCCCTCTTTGAACTGCCACATAACCTCTGGATTTTGCGGGTTGCCGTAGTTTAAGCAGTCGGTGATCGCAAGTGGCACAGCGCCGCTCATCGCTACCTTTCTACCAGCTGCAGCGACGGCTCTTGCAGCGCCAATTTTTGGATCAACGAAATTTGCTCTAGGATCGCACTGAGCAGCCATAGAGACGGCCTTTTTAGTGCCTTTTACTCTGATACTTGCAGCGCCCAAGCAACCAGGCTGTTTTATCGTATTTGTCTGGATATTTGCGTCGTATTGGTCGTAGATGAAGCTTTTATTTAGCACCTCTGGCTCTTTTAAAAGCTTGAAAAACGCAGTTTTGTTATCAACATTATTTGGTATTTGTAAATTTGCTATCTCATCAAGGTATTTTGGACGTGCGACTGGACGATCAAGCACCGGAGCTGCCTCGCTAAGTGGACCGATAGGGATTTCGCCTGCAAGCTCACCATGCCAGTAAAGCTGCATCACACCACTACTTGTGACCTCGCCGATGATCTCAGCGTCAAGATCCCATTTTCTAAAAATTTCAAGCACTTTTTGCTCATAGCCTTTTTTAGCGCATATTAGCATACGCTCTTGAGACTCGCTTAGCATCAGCTCATAAGGCGTCATGCCAACTTCGCGCATCGGTACGCGCTCTAGATACATCTTCATGCCGCTGCCGCTTCTGCCAGCCATCTCAAAGCTAGAGCTTGTAAGTCCTGCTGCGCCCATGTCTTGGATGCCGATGATGTAGTCTTTTTTAAAGAGCTCCAAGCAAGCTTCCATAAGTAGCTTTTCGGCAAATGGATCGCCTACTTGTACCGTTGGGCGAAGTGATTTATTCTCATCGTTAAAGCTATCGCTCGCCATCACAGCGCCACCAAGTCCGTCTCTGCCAGTCTTTGAGCCTACGTAAATGACTGGATTGCCCACGCCTTCAGCCTTGCCGTAAAAAATTTCATCACTTTTGCAAAGTCCAAGCGCGAAAGCGTTGATTAGGATATTGCCATTAAAGCTATGATCAAAGGTAGTCTCGCCACCGATCGTTGGGATACCCATGCAGTTGCCATAGTGTCCTATGCCAGCGACACTTCCTTTTAGCAGATATCTATGCTTTTTGGCTAGCTCGCCCTCGCCTCTTATCTCGCCAAAACGAAGCGAGTTCATGTTCGCAACGACTCTTGCGCCCATCGTAAAGACATCTCTTAAAATTCCACCAACGCCAGTTGCAGCGCCCTGAAACGGCTCGATAAAGCTTGGGTGGTTGTGACTCTCCATCTTAAACACAGCTGCAACCCCGTCGCCAACGTCGATGACGCCAGCATTTTCACCAGGTCCTTGAATGACCCAAGGTGCCTTTGTTGGAAAGCCGTTTAGGTATTTTTTGCTTGATTTGTAGCTGCAGTGCTCGCTCCACATCGCCGAAAATATGCCAAGCTCTAGTAAATTTGGCTCGCGTCCTAAAATTTTTAAGATCTCCTCATACTCTTCGTCGCTAATTTTATGTGCTTGTATGGTAGCTTTATCCATTGATGTAACCTTTTAAGAATTTTAAGCCATTTTACAATCTTGCTTATAAAAAGTTACTAAAAAGCCTTTTGAAATTTAGCAGAATAAAGCATTATCGAGAGAATTTTGCCTACTTTGATAAGGCCTTTTGTAGTAGCATTTTTAAAAATTTATGCCAGTGTTTTATTTTAACTAGCATAGCAACAAAAAGTGGCAAAATTTTCAAACCTAGCTCGTAGCTATTTTGTTGCCACTTTTATTCATATTTGCAGTTTTGTTTCTATATTTAAATTTCTATTTCGTATTTTTAAAAACTTTTTCAAGATGCGCTTCGTACTCTTTTAGATCTCTTGGCACATCTGGCATCTTGATAACATCGTAGCAGACAAAGTATGGAAGCGGCCTCATGCCTAAAAACTCATTTGCCTTTCTTAAATGAAAGTAAACCCCATCGATCCCACGCGCATCAAAAAACTCATTTGGATCGCTAAATGCCTCAGCTGGGGCATTCCAAGTAAGGCTTAACATAAATTTCTTCTCGTTTAGTAAGCCACCTTTGCCGTAGTTTTTAGTTGGATCGACCCTGTGCCTACCATCACTCGTATAAAGCTTGCCGTGGCCTGCGGTAAAGACCTCGTCGATATATTTTTTCACTATCCAAGGCTCACCCATCCACCAAGCTGGCATCTGCCAAACTACGGCGTCCATCCAGAGAAATTTCTCAACTTCAGCCTCGATATCATAGCCATGATCTATCACGGTTTGCTTTATCTCGTGACCCATTTTTGCGAGATTCTCGCACGCAAGATCGTGAAGTGTTTGATTTAGCCTGCCATCTGAATGGGCAAATTTTTTGCCACCATTTATAAGTAAAATTTTCATTCTCTCTCCTTTAGAAAACGAAAATTTTAACCAAAAAAACTATCATTTTCCTAAACAAAAATGGCTAAACATCTCGTCTAAAATTTCACTTCTCTCAAATGGCTTTGTGATGCTTGCAAGTGCCTTTATAGCGGCATTTAGCTCATAAGCAAAAATTTCTAGCTCCTCTTCACTAAGCCTTAAAAACGCTCTTTTTAAAGCCTTGCTCGCCTCTTTGCAGCTTAAAATTTGGCGATTTGAGCTTAGCATGATCTCATCAGTGTCTTGCGTCTTGAGGTAACTTTCAAGCTCTTTTAAAACTACACTCGTATCATTTTTTGCTGAAATCTTGATAGCACCTTCTAGCTCTATATCAAATTTAAACGCTAGATCGCTTTTGTTTAGGATAAAAAAGGCTTTTTTACTTGAGTTAGAAACGAGCCTAATTATATCTTTGTCTTGTTCGTCGCTTATATTTGAGCCATCAAAGATAGCTAGGATGATGTCGGCTTCATTTATAGCTGAGATTGAGTAATTTATGCCGATTTGCTCGATCCTTCCAGCATTTTTTCTTATGCCAGCGGTATCTATTATACGAACTAGATGTGAGCCGATCTTGAAATTTTCTTCTATTCTATCTCTGGTCGTGCCCGCCTCGTCGCTAACGATCGCTCTCTCGTATGCCAAAAACGAGTTTAAAATAGAGCTTTTGCCAACATTTGGCTTACCAACGATAGCGATCTTAAAGCCATCTATCAGGCCTCTTCTTTGCTCGCTAAGTGTGGCTATGCGCTCTAGTTTCTCGCTATTTTTAAAAAGCATCTGCTTGGTCTGCTCTAGTAAATTTGCAGGCAGATCATCATCAGCATAATCAATCATCGTCTCAACAAAGGCAAGAGTTTTGACCACTTCACCCCTGATCTCGCCTACAAATTTACTAAGATCGCCTTGCATCTGGCGGGTCAAAATTTTAGCAGCGATCTCGCTTTTTGAAGTAATGAGCCCTTGCATAGCCTCAGCCTTAGCTAGATCCATCTTGCCATTTAAAAATGCTCGCTTGCTAAACTCGCCTGGCATAGCAAGCCTAGCACCAGCTCTTATTAACTCGTTTAAAATTCTCTCACTCACCATAACGCCACCATGAGTTTGAAATTCGACGATATCCTCGCCTGTAAAGCTTGCTGGGCCTTTAAAATATATAACAATGCCCTCGTCTAAAATTTCATCATCAAGGGAGTAAATTTTGACTAGTTTCGCGTATCTTGGCTCTAAATTTGAAAGTTTAAGAAGTTTTAAAGAGGTGGCCAAGGCGTCCTTGCCGCTAAGCCTTACGATAGAAACTGAGCCGATGCCATAAGCTGTGGCAAGGGCTGCAATTGTTTCACTCATTTTTTGAAAAAGTCATTTACGACGACAAATTTGCCGTCATTGCCGCTTTTTATGCCGACATATTTATCTGGGAATTTCTCGCGAAGCTTCTCAAGTGCGATCTTGACCAAAACCCCGTCAAGTGGCTTTGTTTGAGCTCTGCCACTATTTTGCACACGCTCGATCACGCCATTTAGATACTGATCCATCATCGCTTCTTGATTTTGCAAAAATTGCGCGATTTCAAGACGGATAGCAAGGTTGTATTTTGAGTTTAGCCAGTTATAAAGCATGTAAGATATCGCTTTATACCTATAACCTTCTTTACCTATAAGTAGAGCCGCATCAGCTCCATCAAGCTCTATAAGCACCGTTTCATCGTCAAATTTGTTAACTTCAATTTTACTAATATCAAAACAACTTGCCTTAAAAAGACGGTTCATGCCATCTTTGATCTCAGGTAAAATTTTATCAAAGTCGATTGCTGCTTTTTCTTTTTTTTCTTTTTGTAAAGCTTGAGCTGCACTCTCTTCATCAGTTTGGTTAAAATTTTCAATAATAGAATTATCTAAAATATTTTTAGGAGCATTTTTGCTAGCTTGTGGCTCCTTTATTTCTTTTGGCTCGTCAAGTCTCTTTATCACATATCCTAGTTCAGCTTCTTCTTCGCTCTTTTGAGCAAATGCATCTTTAGCTAGAGCTTCGTTTTTTTCACTTAAATTTGGCTTTTCATTTTTATGCTCTTTTTGCTCAAATTTAGTTTCGTTTTTTTCATCTCTATGTTTTTTAGGGCCTCGCTTTTTATCGCTATGATCGTGTTTTTTAGCTTGCTTTTTATCTTCTTTTATAGACTCGTTCTCATCATTTTTTTTAACAAAATTTTTATCATTTTTTGGCTTGTGTTGTGGTTTTGGTTGATTTTCTAAATTTGCTTCGATGATCGCACTTCTTTTAAAAAATCCCAAAAAACCACTACTTGGATGCTGTAAAACTTTTATATCAAGCTGAGTTACTGAGCAGTTAAGCTGCTCGGCTGCTTTTTGAAATGCCTCCTGAAGGGTATTTGCTTCTATTTTCATTAAGCCTTTACCTCCGCAGCTTTTTTATGTTTCTCAAAAAGTTTATTTACAAATACTTGCTGAACAACCGAGCAAACGTTATTCACAAACCAGTAAAGTGTAAGACCAGCTGGGAATGTCACGAAGAAAAATGTAAATATAAGAGGTAAAAATTTCATCACCTTTTCTTGCATAGGATCAGTAAATGTCGTTGGTGTAAGTTTTTGCTGTAAAAACATAGTTAGACCCATCAAAATAGGTAATACAAAATATGGATCCATTACTGAAAGATCGTGTATCCAAAGTATCCAAGGAGCGCCTTTTAGCTCGATCGCATTCAGTAAAACACGGTAGATCGCAAAAAATACTGGAATTTGAAGCAAGATCGGCAAGCATCCACCCATTGGATTTGCACCATGTTTTTTATAAAGCTCCATCATATGAACTTGCATCTTTTGCTTGTCATCTTTATATTTTGCCTGAAGCTCTTTTACCTTTGGAGCAAGCTCTTTAAGCTTATTCATAGATAGCATGCCCTTGTATGTAAGTGGGAATAAAACTATCCTTATAACAAGTGTTAGCACAACTATAGCCCAGCCCCAGTTGCCAATGTAATTATGTAAGAAATTTAAAAATG